>CAURIB010000082.1:0-7814 GCA_963524795.1 uncultured Streptococcus sp. | reverse complement strand
CAAATTGCAGATTATGCTATCCAAAATATGGCTAGCCGTGGCATCAGCTACATCATCTGGAAACAACGTTTCTATGCACCATTCGATAGCAAATACGGACCAGCCTACACTTGGAATCCAATGCCAGACCGTGGTAGCGTAACAGAAAATCACTATGACCACGTTCACGTATCTATGAACTAATGATTAATAAGAAGCTATACATTCAAAAGTGTAGCTTCTTTTTTTGTAAAAATAGTATTTATAAGTGAAATAAAATCTAAAACACGATATAATGTAAGCGTATACAATCAACGGTGCTAACGCATTAAAAGCAGAAAGAAAGGATGATAAGGATGACAAAACGATTAAAAACTCCATTTGAGAAAACAAGAGATGATTTTGAACAGGAATTTACTGGAGAAATTGTTGAACTCTTGATTTTTACCCTCCAAAATGTAAATGGAGCAATCTCTTTAAAAGATGGATGCAAGATACCGTCCGTTCATTTTAAAGCTAGTGTCAATGTCGCAACCCAGGAGTTCTCTGAACTTGAAGGACGTTTGGAATGGCTCCTGACTCCAGAAGAATTTGAAGAAAAGCATTGGGGGTTTAGCTTTGAACCCTACAAAATTCACCGTATCAAATGTCAAAAACGTCCCTTCATGGATTTAGAGCCTTATATGTCAGAAGTTGCTAACAACTGCTACCACTTGCTGGAATACCTAGATGACCAATCTACGGATGCTAGGTTAGAGACCTTGATTGAAACCTACCAGAAACCTGTTATTATTCAAGACGCTCTTGGCGAATTCACCTTAAATAGAGCCTATTCTTGGTTTGAAGGCTTCATCACCTATGAAGGCGGTAAGATTCATGCTATGTTTGATGCGGGTGCAGATGAAAGTCTTCCTCCAAGTTCTTTCGATGCTCTAAAGAAATTTATGGGAACTTTCCAAGTCCATGATGATCAGATTAAAAACTATATTGTCAAAGAACTCTGGGAAACAGCCCAAGACTGGATTGATTCAGATGAAAATGATGTGGAGTTAACAGAAGAGTATTTTACCAACTCACTTTCCTTGAGTGAGCTATCGATCAACGAAGACGGGGAATTGACCCTCTACTATGATGATCGTGAAGAAATTTTTGCAGGCCATGCCATCGAAGTTGTCATCGATAAAGAGGGAGAAATCCTTAGAGCGGACTTGGTAGGCTAGTAATTGGGTTCTCAATAGATTCTAGAAGAAATAGAGGCTGGGACAAAAAATCCCAGCCTCGCTTTATAGTTACCATGCTCGTCTAAGAAAAACTTCCTTTTTCAATCCATATCCTTGACTATTTTACTAGCTTGTTGAAACCTGAGAGTTCTTGGAATAGTATATTCAGACTAGGACTTTCGCTCTTTGTTCCCTTATCTATGTTTCAGAAATATGAGCAAAGGACTTGCATTATGAATTTATTTGTTATACACTTGATAAGTCAATTATTGATAAATCAATTTTTAAAGGAGATAGAAATGGCAGAAATACACGAATTACTTTATCAAGTTCGCTTAGCAGACCAAATAATCACACAACTTTTTGAGAAACAGTTGGGAATCAGTTTGACTCGCTATCAAATCCTGCAGTTTTTATTGCAAAACTCACCTTGTAACCAAATTGCCGTTCAGGAGAAGTTAGAGATTGACCCTGCAGCCTTGACCCGTCATTTCAAGATTTTAGAGTCAGAGGGCTATGTCAGTCGTGATCGAAATCCAGTCAATCAACGAGAAGTCTTAGTTGAATTAACCCAAGAAGCCAAGAATCAACTCTTGGTCAATCCGCCTAAACATCACTTGAAAGTGAAGGAACAGATGGAGAGCATCTTATCGACTGCTGAGCAGAAAGAGCTGACGACTTTACTGACTAAACTAGTCTCAGGTCTAGAAAAAATAGAATTTTAAGGAGAAAATTATGTCAATCATTACTACTATTTTAGCAACACTTGTTGCCCTCGAACATTTTTATATCTTTTATTTGGAGAGTATGGCAACGCAATCGGACACAACCAGTCGTGTCTTTAACATGGATAAGGAAGAATTAGGAAGGCCATCAGTAACCTCTCTTTTCAAGAATCAGGGAATTTACAATGCCTTGATTGGTCTATTTCTTCTTTATGGAATCTATTTCTCGCAGAGCCTTGAAATCGTGACAATCTTTGTTTTATTTGTCATAGGAGCAGCGGTTTATGGTGCCTTAACAGCAGATAAAAAAATCATTCTAAAGCAAGGTGGGCCAGCTATTTTAGCCCTCTTGAGTATCCTTTTCTTGAAATAAAAAAGGCCAGCACCTAGTGCTGGTTTTTGTTAACATATGTTTTTCTATCCTTTTTTATGTTTACGTTCAAGAAGTCTCTGATAAAAGAAGATTTGGCAACTGTAGACATAAGGATAGATGGAGATACCCGCAATCCCAAAGCTAATCCAAATAAGGAAATACCAAGGGAGCAACTGTAAGTCAAGGACGAAGCGTTGGAATTTATAGCCCTTCATGAGAAAGCGACTGGTTTCAAGGATCCGACTTGGCTTAGCTATCCCAATTGCAAGGGTATCACAAAGGAGCAGTTCAACTTGCGAATATGCATAATACTGTGGAAGATAAATAATGGTGCCCAGAATCATCAACAAGACGCTTCCAAAGAAGTAAAGCGCAAAAGTAAGGAGAAACTGTTCAGTATCTGTACTCGAGAGGTCAACTGCTGGAAATTCAGGGTGCAATTCCACAAATTTACGGGCCATTAGGCTACTGTAAAAGAGACAGTAGACTCCAAGAAGATTGGGTAGACTCCATAAAAAGAGGTAGAAACGTTTGAGCAAGAGCGTCAGGAAAGTCTGACTAAAGAGACGGTTGTCTAATAAAGACAAACTACCCTTGAAGGAAAGCTCTGTTTGAGGCACTCTAAAGAGATTGATGCTTGTAAAGAGGGCGCCAGCTAGGATAATCGAGCCTGTAAAACCAAGTGCCAAGGGAAAAAGCGATGACTGGATCAAGGTTATCAGAAAACTGAGGAAGGATTGCTCAAGAATTCCTTCGTCAATTAGAGATAGAGGGCTTATAAAACTAGTTAAAATTAGGAGAAGACTTGGCAGTAGAAAGACAAGTAAAAGACGAGGATGTTCGCTTTGAAAGTGTCTAGCTTGCTGACGAACTTCTTTTAAATCAATTTTTTGGTATTTCATTCTTTCATTATACCATAGTTCGTGACAGTTCCCGTTTTTTTTGATAGAATCATACAGTATGCCCTTGGGCACAAAGTAAGAACTGGGACTGTTTTTCCCAGCTTCGGAGGTAAAAAATGTCAGATTCACCAATCAAATATCGTTTAATTAAAAAAGAAAAACACACTGGAGCTCGTCTGGGTGAGATTATCACACCCCACGGAACCTTCCCAACTCCTATGTTTATGCCAGTTGGGACCCAAGCAACGGTCAAAACCCAATCACCAGAAGAGTTGAAAGAGATGGGGTCAGGAATTATCCTATCTAATACTTATCACTTGTGGCTACGTCCTGGAGATGAGTTGATTGCTCGAGCAGGTGGGCTTCATAAGTTCATGAACTGGGACCAACCTATCTTGACGGATAGTGGCGGTTTCCAAGTGTATTCCCTAGCGGACAGCCGTAATATTACTGAAGAAGGTGTTACCTTCAAGAACCACCTCAATGGTTCTAAAATGTTCCTATCACCTGAAAAGGCTATTTCTATCCAGAATAATCTAGGCTCAGACATCATGATGTCTTTTGATGAATGTCCTCAGTTCTACCAACCCTATGATTATGTAAAAAAGTCAATCGAACGTACTAGCCGTTGGGCAGAGCGTGGATTAAAAGCTCATCGTCGTCCCCATGATCAAGGTTTGTTTGGAATTGTACAAGGTGCAGGATTTGAAGATCTTCGTCGTCAGTCAGCTCATGACCTTGTAAGTATGGACTTCCCAGGCTATTCTATCGGTGGACTAGCGGTTGGAGAAACCCACGAAGAGATGAACGCAGTTTTGGACTTCACCACTCAACTCCTTCCTGAAAACAAACCTCGTTACTTGATGGGGGTGGGAGCGCCAGATAGCTTGATTGATGGGGTCATTCGTGGTGTGGATATGTTTGACTGTGTCTTGCCGACCCGTATCGCTCGTAACGGGACTTGTATGACAAGTCAAGGACGTTTGGTTGTAAAAAATGCCCAGTTTGCAGAGGACTTTACACCACTGGATCCTGAGTGCGATTGTTACACATGTAAGAACTATACTCGTGCCTACCTTCGTCACCTGCTCAAGGCCGATGAAACCTTTGGTATCCGCTTGACAAGTTACCATAACCTTTACTTCTTGCTCAACCTTATGAAGCAGGTTCGCCAGGCTATTATGGATGACAATCTCTTGGAATTCCGTGAGCATTTTGTTGAAAAATATGGCTATAACAAGTCAGGGCGCAATTTCTAAGTAAAGCTCAAATCCTAAGTTTTCTCTTAGGATTTTTCTTCTTTTTTTGATAAAATAAAGGTAATATGGAATGAAAATTAGATGGCTTTCTAGCCAATCTAATGAACGGAGAATAAACTCGTATGCGTATAAAATGGTTTTCCTTGATTAGGATTACAGGTTTACTCTTGGTGCTTTTGTACCATTTCTTTCAGACGATTTTTCCTGGAGGATTCTTCGGGGTTGACGTCTTTTTCACCTTTTCGGGCTTTCTCATCACGTCACTCTTGTTGGAAGAGTATGGTCAAAAGGGGCAAATTGATCTTTTAGGATTTTTCAGGAGACGTTTTTATCGGATTTTCCCTCCAGTCGTCTTGATGATACTTGTTACAATGCCTTTCACCTTCTTGGTTCGGCAAGATTATGTAGCAGGTATAGGTAGTCAGATTGCGGGTGTCCTTGGTTTTATGACCAATTTCTATGAGATGCTAACGGGTGGGAGTTATGAATCTCAGTTTATCCCTCATTTGTTTGTCCACAATTGGAGTCTCGCAGTTGAAGTTCATTACTATATCTTGTGGGGCTTGGCAGTTTGGTTCTTGTCTAAGCGGGCAAAATCATCGGGTCAATTAAGAGGGACAGTATTTCTCCTGTCATCAGCTGCCTTTATCATCAGTTTCCTTTCAATGTTTATCGGTAGCTTTATCGTTAGCTCTTACTCGACGGTTTACTTTTCAAGTTTTACCCACGTCTATCCTTTCTTTCTAGGTAGTGTCTTGGCCACTTTGGTAGGTGTTCGTCAAACGACTACTCTGGTTAAGCGTCTAAATAATACCTGGGACTTGAAGCAGACCTTGTTAGTCTTTGGTGCAGGTTTGGGAGTCTTGCTTCTATTGACCTTCTTCGTGAAGTTTACCTATCTCTTTGCCTATTTACTCGGTTTCTTATTGGCAAGCTTAGCTGCACTTTTGATGATTGTTTCAGCACGAGTTTTGCATGAGAAAACACCTAACATTGAAGAGCCAAAGGTGATTAGCTTCCTAGCTGATACCAGTTACGCAGTATATCTCTTCCACTGGCCGTTTTACATTATATTTACCCAGTTGATGGGCAATCTGCCAGCAGTGATTTTAACGACAGTCTTCTCGTATCTTTTTGCAACCCTCTCATTCTATGTAATTGAACCTTTAATCGCTGGAAAGACAACAGGGCTTTTGCAAAAGGCAAAAGAGATTCCGCATATCAAGACTATTTTTGCATCTAGTAGCGGAATTCTTACTTTAATCACACTGATTGTGATGATCATCGCTCCACAAGTTGGTGCTTTTGAGACAGATTTGACTGTCAATGGTCTTAAACAAGCGCAGACCAATCTTACTCGCACAAAAACTGTGGCAGATCAGACGGAAGCAAGCCGCTACAATATTGCAGATGGTGTATCTATCATAGGGGATTCTGTAACCTTGCGGGCAACACCTGGTTTACAAGAGGTTTTGCCGGATGCACAGACAGATGGGCAAGTAAGCCGAAATACAAAGCAAGCCAATGCCATTATGCTGAATAATAGCCAAAATAAGGCACTGCCTAAGATCGTTGTTATTGCTACTGGTGTTAATAATCCTGAGGATTACAAGGCTGACATAGACTCCTTGGTGACAAATCTACCTAAGGGGCATCAGCTTGTTCTGGTGACACCTTATGAAGGGGATACAAGCCAGGAAACTCAACCTTATGTAGAACAATATGCCAGCTATGCGCGTGAAGTTGCTCAAAAGTATCCTTACATTGAGATTGCAGATTGGAACCAAGTATCCAAAGATAATCCAGATATCTGGAAAGGAACTGACCAAGTTCACTTTGGTAATGACAATACCAAGCTGGAAGAGGGAGCTAAGCTCTATGCAGAAACGATAGCTTCAGCCATCAAGGCCCTAGCAGATAAACCTGTGAAGTCAAAATAATACCTAAAAAGTAGAGATGAAACGTCTCTACTTTTTCTTTTTAGGGTGCGTTTCTTGGAAGATAAAGAATAATTCCTTTAGACTATATCGAGGTCTTCAGCTTATCGGTTTATCTATCATATCAGCAATCTTAAAGCAGTGCTTTGACCAATCTGTGACCTAGCCCTTGTCTCTTCTTTGATTGTCATAGCGAATCCAGTCTTGATTGGGAAAAACTTGCCAAATTGTCAGAATTATGAGAAAATAGGTGCAGTCTAAAAATGGAGGGAATGTGATGAGAGAAGACATCAAGATTAATGACCGTGCTCTAGCCTTGGAAGACCAAATCATTGAAGTACTCGAAAAAGTTTATGATACAGATGTAGAGTTAGATGTATACAACCTTGGATTGATTTACGAGATTGACTTGGACGAAAATGGACTTTGTACAGTTGTCATGACCTTCACCGATACTGCCTGTGACTGTGCAGAAAGTCTGCCGATTGAGATTGTGGCGGGCTTAAAACAAATTGATGGGATTGAGGATGTCAAGGTAGAGGTTACTTGGTCTCCAGCTTGGAAGATTACACGTATTAGTCGTTATGGACGTATAGCCTTAGGTTTACCTCCACGTTAAAAGAAAAAAGCAAGCCGTTTTTGGCTTGCTTTTGATTTGCTTATTTTTTACCTGACTTGTCCATATTCCAGAAATCTGTAACGGCACCACGGGATGCAGAAGATACGGTGTGGGCGTACTTACCAAGGACACCACGGCTATAGAGTGGTGGCAAGGTTGTCTCTGCCTTACGTTTTTCAAGTTCTTCTTCGGATACAGCCATAGAAATTTCTTTTGTATCTTGGTCAACGGTGACGATATCACCTGTGCGGAGGTAGGCAATTGGTCCACCATCCTGAGCTTCAGGAGCGATATGTCCAACAACGAGACCATAAGTACCACCAGAGAAACGGCCATCCGTCAAGAGGGCAACCTTGTCTCCTTGGCCTTTACCAACAATCATTGATGAAAGTGATAGCATTTCAGGCATACCAGGACCACCTTTAGGTCCGACGAAACGAACAACGACAACGTCGCCATCAACGATTTCATCTGACAAGACAGCTTGGATGGCATCTTCTTCTGAGTCAAAGACCTTAGCTGGTCCAACGTGACGACGAACTTTCACACCTGATACCTTGGCAACTGCACCGTCAGGAGCAAGATTACCGTTCAAGATGATCAATGGACCGTCTGCACGTTTTGGATTTTCAAGTGGCATAATGACTTTTTGCCCTGGTGTGAGGTCCGCAAAGTCAGCTAAGTTTTCAGCGACAGTTTTACCAGTACATGTGATACGGTCTCCGTGAAGGAATCCATTTGCCAACAAGTACTTCATAACCGCAGGCACACCACCAACTTCGTAGAGGTCTTGGAAGACA
>CAURIB010000081.1:0-7816 GCA_963524795.1 uncultured Streptococcus sp. | reverse complement strand
AATTCACCGTGGCTCGCAATAATGATTCCGATACTCATTATTGTCATTCCTCCTTATAAAATGTTTGACTCGTAGTTTAAGAAAACTTTAAGACTCCTTAAGTATAAATCGATTTCATCAAAAATGCAACTAATTACACTAAAGATTTAAAAAAATGGGAAAATGTTTGCTTTTTAGATGTTGATATATCAATGTTTTGTAAGAATATTTAAAGAACTGGAAAAAAATTTAATATAAAAAGGCGGCGAGTAGACATTAGCAGAGCAAGTCTCAATTTCCTTATACTAACTAAATGGAGCTTCAAAGATTCACAGGAATCTAAACGACCATGGGTTGAGAAAATGAAGTTTTCAGCAACAATTTCAATTAGTTATCGCTTCAAAGACTCATTTTCAATAAGAAAAGAGATCGGAATTTTTATTCCGACCTCATACTGTATTTTTTAATCTTAATGGGTAAAGTCTAGAACCATGCGACCTTGGATGGTACCAGCAGCCATTTCATCAAAGACAGCAATGGCATCTTCGACAGGACGTTTTTGAACGACTGGTACAACCAGACCTTCAGCACCAAATTGGAAGGCTTCTTCCAAATCTTTACGTGTTCCAACAAGGGAACCGATGACTTGAATACCGTCAAGAACTGTCTTGACGATGCTTAGATCCATCATTTCTGAAGGGAGTCCAACAGCTACTACACGACCGCCTGCACGAACAGAGTCAACTGCTTGGTTGAAGGCAACTTTTGATACAGCTGTTACGACAGCTGAGTGAGCCCCCCCGTTTGTTTTTTCTTTGATAAGGCCTGGAACATCTTCGACTTCAAGACCATTAATCACGATATCAGCACCAACTTCTTTAGCTAGAGCAAGTTTATCGTTGTTAATATCTACTGCGATAACGTGAGCGTTGAATACTTTTTTAGCGTATTGAACAGCTAAGTTACCAAGTCCTCCAGCACCATAGAGTACAACCCATTGGCCTGGTTCAACTTTTGCTTCTTTGATAGCCTTGTAGGTAGTAACACCGGCACAAGTAATTGAAGAAGCTTGGGCTGGATCAAGACCTTCTGGAACCTTAACGGCATAATCTGCAGTTACGATACATTGTTCTGCCATACCACCATCTACTGAGTAGCCAGCATTTTTTACTGTACGGCAAAGAGTTTCGCGCCCAGTTGTACAGTATTCACATGTGCCACAACCTTCAAAGAACCAAGCAACACTAACACGGTCGCCAACTTTTAGGCTCTTAACATCAGGGGCGATTTCTTTTACGATACCAATCCCTTCGTGACCGAGAACACGTCCTGGAACTTTTCCAAAGTCACCATGGGCAACGTGGAGGTCAGTGTGGCAGACACCACAGTACTCAACTTCAACAAGAGCTTCCCCAGTTTCGAGCGGACGGAGCACTTTTTCTTCAATAGCAACACCAGTGCTTTCTGGATTTACAACAACAGCTTTCATAGCTATCCTCCTTGGTTAGTAGTTGAGGTGCAGAGGAAAATGGGCTTGCCTTGACTCATGATTCAAGTGAAGTCGAATTTGAACTGCCCTCTTTTTTGTTTATATGTGAATTGTATCACAATGTTTAATATAATACAAGGAGATTTATGCAAAAATATATGAAATCGCTTAACTGGTTGATAAGTATGTGAAATTTGAACAATAATATCTGGTGTTTTTATATAAAATTTCATATAAAGAGGAATTTGTTTGGTCTCAAATATAGGGAGCGAGGTTGCAAACAGATTTTCTAAGATCCATCTCTAGGAGTTTTTGGTATAATAGAGAGTAATTTATTTTCTAGTATGAGAAGTTAGAGTGAGAGGTATGTATGTCCCCTTCAATTCAGTTATTAAAAGACCGCTATTTAAAAAATATCAAAGAAAATCCAGATCTCTACATCGGTATTGAGTTGGAGTTTCCTATCGTTCATACGAAAGGCCAACCTACAGATATTGAAGTCAGCAAGGACTTGTTGCGCTTTTTGGTGGATGCTCTCAGTCTGGAAGTTGAAAAGGCAGACCAGGAGGGCAATCCGATTCAACTTGTAGAACCGACGAGTCAAGATCGAATTCTGTTTGAGGTTTCCTACACGACCTTGGAATTTGCCTTTGGTAGGGCTCAGAATATCCAAGAGGTTGAAGGGCGTTTTCTGGCCTATATGAAGGTAATCCAAGAAAAGCTAGGCGAAAAGGACCATGCTATCCAAGGTTGGGGGATTCATCCAAACTGGGATAGCAATGATAATAGACCTGTCGCCTATCCGCGTTACCAGATGTTGATGGACTATCTGATGATGGGAAGTCGCCAAGAGAGTGCTGATTTGCATGACTTTCCTGACTATGGTGCATTTATCTGTGGGAGTCAAGTTCAGTTAGATGTCTCAAAGTCAAACTACTTACGAGTTATCAATGCTTTCACTCAGCTTGAGGCAGCCAAAGCTTTCTTATTTGCCAATTCTGGGTTTTCGGGAGCAGAATGGGATACTTTGATTTCACGAGATATCTTTTGGGAAGACTCTATGCATGGGATTTATCCAGAGAACGTCGGTGTCAATGCAAAACTCTTCAAAGATGAGGATGATTTTTTTGATTATCTAGACCACTCTGCGATTTTCACAGCAGAACGAGATGGAGAAACCTACTATTTTTCTCCCATTCAAGCTAGAGATTACCTAGCTACTGATGAGATTCATGCTTATACTTTAAATGGGAAAGAGACTCTGCTTGTCCCTCAAGAGAAGGATTTTCAAACGCATCGTAGTTATCAATTCCAAGATTTAACAACTCGAGGAACAGTCGAATTTCGGAGTGTTTGTACACAACCACTAGACCGAACCTTTGCTTCAGCAGCCTTTCATCTAGGTTTGTTGGTAAATCTAGACAAGCTTGAAGCTTATCTAGAAACTGCTCCTTTCTTTGAAATATTTGGTCGTGACTACAAGTCTTTGAGAAGACAATTTTCTAAGAAACACCTCACAGATGAAGAAACAGCTGGGATTGTCCAGTTCTCCAAAGACTTGCTAGCGATAGCAGAGCAAGGTCTTAAGATAAGAGGTCAGCAAGAAATGACCTATTTAGAGCCTTTGAAAGAAGAATTAGACCTATAATTTTCCTATAAAGGAAGAATTTTCTGAAAAATCATGTTATAATGAATAGGACTATAGATAAAGGATAGAGATTTATGACATTAGTTTATCAATCAACGCGTGATGCGAACAATACAGTAACAGCCAGCCAAGCGATTTTGCAAGGTTTGGCAACAGATGGAGGCTTGTTTACTCCAGTGAGCTATCCAAAGGTGGACTTGGATTTTGACACATTAAAAGACGCTTCTTATCAAGAAGTGGCCAAGCTTGTCTTGTCAGCCTTCTTGGATGATTTTACAGCAGAAGAGTTGGACTACTGTATCACCAACGCCTATGACAGCAAGTTTGATACGCCAGCTATTGCCCCTCTTGTGAAACTAGATGGCCAATACAACTTGGAACTTTTCCACGGTTCAACCATTGCCTTCAAGGATATGGCCTTGTCTATCTTGCCATACTTTATGACGACAGCTGCCAAGAAGCACGGTTTGGAAAACAAGATTGTCATCTTGACAGCAACATCTGGAGATACTGGGAAAGCTGCTATGGCAGGATTCGCGGATGTCCCAGGAACTGAAATTATCGTTTTTTATCCAAAAGACGGTGTCAGCAAGGTACAAGAGTTGCAAATGACCACTCAAACGGGCGAAAATACCCATGTTATCGCTATTGATGGAAACTTTGACGATGCTCAAACAAACGTGAAACATATGTTCAATGATGTGGCTCTTCGTGAAAAATTAGCGGCCAACAAGTTGCAATTTTCATCTGCTAACTCGATGAATATTGGTCGTTTGGTGCCACAGATTGTCTACTATGTTTATGCCTACGCTCAGCTTGTTAAAACTGGTGAGATTGTAGCTGGTGACAAGGTTAACTTCACCGTACCGACAGGAAACTTTGGGAATATCTTGGCTGCCTTTTATGCCAAGCAAATTGGCCTACCAGTTGGTAAATTGATCTGTGCTTCAAATGACAACAATGTCTTGACAGATTTCTTTAAAACTCGTGTCTATGACAAGAAGCGTGAGTTTAAGGTAACCACTAGCCCATCTATGGATATCTTGGTCTCTTCAAACTTGGAGCGCTTGATTTTCCATCTTTTGGGAAATGATGCGGTTAAGACAGCTGAACTCATGAATGCTTTGAATAACCAAGGTCAGTATGAATTGACAGATTTTGATGCAGAGATTCTTGACCTTTTTGCAGCAGAGTATGCGACTGAAGCGGAAACAGCAGCAGAAATCAAGCGTGTTTATCAAACAGATGCCTACATTGAGGATCCACATACAGCGGTTGCCTCAGCTGTTTATAAAAAATACCAAGCGGCGACAGGCGATGCGACTAAGACTGTGATTGCTTCAACCGCTAGTCCATATAAATTCCCAGTAGTTGCAGTAGAAGCTGTAACAGGGAAATCAGGCTTGACCGACTTTGAAGCTTTGGCTCAGTTGCACGAAATTTCAGGAGTAGCAGTGCCACCTGCAGTTGATGGCCTCGAAACAGCTCCAGTTCGTCACAAGACAACTGTGGCGGCTGCAGATATGCAAGCAGCGGTAGAATCTTATCTAGGACTTTAAAACAGAGGAAGTAAACTCGGTTGGGCAACTAACTGAGTTTCTTTTCATCAGGAGGAAGGATTGTTTAAGAAAAATAAAGACATTCTCAACATCGCTTTACCTGCCATGGGTGAAAATTTCTTGCAGATGCTCATGGGGATGGTGGATAGCTATCTGGTGGCACATCTGGGCTTAATCGCTATTTCGGGTGTATCTGTAGCTGGAAACATTATCACCATTTATCAGGCTATTTTTATTGCTTTGGGAGCAGCAATTTCTAGTGTTATATCAAAAAGTTTGGGACAGAAAGATCAGTCTAGACTAGCCTACCATGTGACAGAAGCTCTCAAGATAACCCTGCTACTGAGTTTAGTTTTAGGTGGCTTGTCCATCTTTGCAGGTCAAGAGATGATTGGTCTTTTGGGGACAGAAGCGTCTGTGGCTGAGAGTGGTGGACTATACCTAGCGTTAGTTGGAGGGACAATTGTCCTCTTGGGCTTGATGACGAGTCTGGGTGCCTTGATTCGTGCCACCCATAATCCGCGTCTTCCCCTTTATGTGAGTCTTTTATCCAATGCCTTGAATATTCTCTTTTCAAGTCTAGCTATTTTTATCCTTGATATGGGCATAGCTGGTGTAGCTTGGGGGACAATTCTATCTCGTTTGGTCGGGGTTGTGATTTTGTGGTCACAATTAAAACTTCCATATACGAGGCCAAGGTTTGGACTGGATAAAGACTTACTGACCTTGGCTTTACCTGCAGCGGGAGAGCGTCTCATGATGCGAGCTGGAGATGTGGTCATTATTGCCTTGGTTGTTTCCTTTGGGACTGAGGCCGTCGCAGGGAATGCTATTGGTGAAGTCTTGACTCAGTTTAACTATATGCCTGCCTTCGGTGTTGCGATAGCAACAGTCATGCAGGTAGCTCGAGCAGTTGGGGAAGATGATTGGGCAAGGGTAGACAACTTAAGTAAGAAAACTTTTTGGCTTTCTCTCTTTCTCATGTTGCCCTTAACACTTAGTATCTATGCTCTCGGAACCCCACTAAGTTACCTTTACACCAGTGATTCTGTAGCTATTGAGGCCAGTGTTTTGGTGACACTTTTCTCACTGCTGGGGACACCTATGACGACGGGGACAGTCATTTATACAGCTGTCTGGCAAGGCTTGGGAAATGCTCGGCTCCCCTTTTATGCGACAAGTATCGGAATGTGGTGTATCCGTATTGGAACAGGCTATCTGATGGGAATTGTTCTTGGTTGGGGCTTGCCTGGTATTTGGGCAGGGACGCTTTTGGATAATGGTTTCCGTTGGATTTTCCTACGCTATCGTTATAAGCAATATATCTCTTTGAAAGGATGAAACATGAACAAAATTGGATTTATTTGGGATTTAGATGGAACTTTATTGGACTCTTATGAGGCTATTTTAGCAGGAATCGAAGAGACCTTTGCTCAGTTTGACATTCCTTATGATAAGGCTGAGGTTCGTGCCTTTATTCTACAAACTTCCGTTCAAGATCTGTTGGAAAAGGTGGGAGAAGAAAGAGGCTTGGATGCGGACATGCTCAATCAGGTTCGTGCTCAGAGCTTAGCTGAGAAGAATGCTCAAGTTGTTCTAATGTCCGGGGCGCGTGAAATCTTAGCTTGGGCAGACCAGCAAGGGATTGAGCAGTTTGTTTATACCCATAAAGGGGACAATGCTTTTACAATTTTGGAAAATTTGGGTTTGGCCCACTATTTCACAGAAATTTTAACCAATCAAAGTGGTTTTTCTCGTAAGCCTAGTCCAGAAGCTGCGATTTATCTTCTAGATAAGTATGAACTAGATCCACAACAAACTTATTATATAGGGGATCGGACTTTGGATATCGAATTTGCTCAAAATAGTGGGATTCAGAGTATCAATTTTCTTGCCTCACCTGCAACTTGTAATCAACAGATAGAGCATTTAGAAGATATTAGCTCACTTTCCTTCTAGAATTTTCTTCAAGAAGAATGTGTCAGCCTGATGACAAGAAACTAACAAACTATTTCAAGTAATGTGATTTGTTACAAGGAATGTACAGTTCTGTTAAATAGCCCCAAAAGGGCTTTTTTTCTATTTTCTTTGTGTTATGATAGACAGGTACTACATTTGAAAAGGAGTTTGATAGTATGAAGAAAAGAATTATTTTAGCATCAACGGTAGCCTTGTCCCTTGCTCCTGTATTGGCAACTCAAGCAGAAGAGCTAGTATGGACAGCGCGTAGTGTTGAGCAAATTCAAAACGATGTTACAAAGAATGAGAATAAAACAAGCTATACGATTCAGTATGGAGATACTCTAAGCACCATTGCTGAAGCTTTGGGAGTGGATGTGACCGTTCTTGCTAACCTGAACAAGATCAGCAATATTGATTTGATCTTTCCTGAGACAGTCCTTACAACAACTGTCAATGAAAAAGAAGAAGTGACAGAGGTTGAGATTCAAACCCCTGATACAGTTCAAGGTGGCGAAGGTACAACTGCAACAGCAGATTTGACAACCAACCAAGTCACTGTAGATGACCAAACTGTACAGGTTGAAGATTTAACTCAACCAGTTGCAGAAACAACTGTAGCTGAGCCAGTGGCAGAAGCAACAACAGAAGCTGTTACAGAAGTTGTAGCACCGGTAGAAGAGTCAGTAGTAGAAGCCACTACTAAAGTTGCAACACCAGCAGAAGAATCTGCAGCAGAAACAACAACAGGAGTCGTTGCAGAAGTTTCAGCACCAGTAGAAGAGCCGGTAGCAGAAACACCTGTAGTGGAAGCAACAACTACAACAGAAGCACCAGTAGCAGAAACTGCAACAGAGACTCAATCAACACCATCAACTTACCAAGCTGAAGCAAGTCAAGGTTCATCAGCGACTTATGCAGCACCAGCAGCACCTGATTATGCAAGTATTGCAGCTTCAAAATCAGAAAATGCAGGTCTTCAACCTCAAACTGCGGCCTTTAAAGAAGAAATTGCTAACCAGTTCGGAATCACGTCATTTAGTGGTTACCGTCCAGGAGATAGTGGCGACCACGGAAAAGGTCTTGCCATCGACTTTATGGTTCCAGTAAGCTCTGCTCTTGGAGACCAAATTGCAGATTATGCTATCCAAAATATGGCTAGCCGTGGCATCAGCTACATCA
>CAURIB010000080.1:0-7846 GCA_963524795.1 uncultured Streptococcus sp. | reverse complement strand
AAGGGAACTGTATCCATTGCCACTATCCTTTTGATACCGTCTAATCTGGAACAAGAATATCCTCTTCTTCTCTTCCTCGTAGCTGGTGTAACACTTGTCAGTTTCCTTACAGGATTACTGGTACTTCCACACCTTTCCGAAGAGAAAGAACCATCTAAGGATCATCTCATGCACATCGCTATCTTAAATGATGTCGCCATGGAGTTAGAGAAGGATTTAGAGAACACAAAAAACAAGGTTCCACTCTATGCGGCTATTGACAATTATCATGGACGTATTGAAAATCTCATCCTCAGTCAGGAGAACAAGGAAATCCAGGAGGACTGGGAATCTCTTAAACTCTTGATTCTCAGTGTTGAAAGCGATGGTTTGGAACAAGCCTATGAAGAAGGAAAGATTGGAAATCGTGCTTATCGTGTCTACCAACGCTACTTGAAAAACATGGAGAAAAATATTAAGCGAAACTTTGCTTCTCGACTAACCTACTACTTCCTTGTCTCCATACGCATTCTTCGTTTTCTACTTCATGAATTGCTCACATTTGGGAAAACATTCCGCTCGTGGAAAGACAAGGAAAAACAGCGACTTCTTGCCATTGATTATGACCAGATTGCAGAACTCTACCTAGCCAACACTGAAATTATTATCGAGAGTTTGGAAAACCTTAAAGGGATTTATAAGAGTTCTCTGATCAGCTTTATGCAGGAATCTCGTCTTCGCGAAACCAGTCATATTACGAGTGGTGCCTTTGTGGAACGGGTTATCAATCGTATCAAACCCAATAACATTGATGAAATGCTCAGAGGTTACTATCTTGAACGTAAATGCATCTTTGAATACGAAGCTCAAAAACTCATCTCAGCTCAATATGCCAAAAAACTACGCCAAAATGTCAATAATTTAGAAACTTATTCCTTAAAAGAATCTGCTAATACCTTACCTTATGATATGATGGAATTAGTCCGAAGAAATTAAAGTCTATAGAAAACAAGAGAAAAACTGGAGGATTGTAACATGAAAAAGTTGTGGAAACAGCTGACTGATAGACCCTTATTAAAAGCTTTTTTGCACTACTATCAAGCCTCCGATAGTGAGTTGACTAGCGTTGCTGTTGCCTACTATTGGTTGATTTCTATCTTCCCCTTACTCATGATAGTCGTCAATATCTTACCCTACTTTCAAATTCCTATCTCCAACTTTCTACTGACTATCAAGGAATTTCTCCCTGATACTATCTATGAAGTAGTCGCGAAGATTGCCAGAGAAGTTCTGACTCAGCCATCAACTGGTTTACTGAGTTTTGCTATCTTATCAGCCCTCTGGACCTTTTCAAAATCCATGGATTTTCTTCAAAAAGCCTTTAATAAGGCTTATGGCGTAGCAAAAAACAGAGGAATCATCTCTCATCAATTGATGAGCCTCTTGGTTAGCTTTGGCCTTCAAATTCTCTTTGCACTTGCCTTATTCCTAAGTATGTTTGGCCATATGTTATTGGACTTTCTTAAAAGCCACTGGCAAGTTGAAGGCTCAATATTGAGTTATCTTCAGGACTTTACCGGTCCACTCATCTATGCTCTCCTTTTTGCAATCTTAATCATGCTCTATTACTTCCTTCCCAATGTTAAAGTAACTCATATTCGTTACATTCTACCAGGAAGTGCTTTTGTAGTCTTAACCATCGTCAGTTTATTAAATATCTTTTCAGTCTATTTCAATAATTATGTCAACTACTTAGTAGACGTCCGTTTTTTCAGTTCTATTATCGTAGTCGTCATGATGTTCTGGTTCATTCTGATTGCTAAGATATTGATTATCGGTGCAGTGATTAATGCTAGTGTGCAAAGTCTCAAAGACCCAAATTTTGGAATTGAATAAAGATTACGAGAAGGGACAAGTGATTCCAGACTCACTGTTTATTAGCAATCAAACTATGACGCAGTAGATGATTGGATTTTTTGGTAAAAAATCTCATTTTTTCTATCCGCAACCTTCAAGAATCAAATGACTTGTTTAAGCCTCGTGGGTCAGGACTAGGAAATCGAGACTTTGTCCATTGATTACTGTCCCACCTCCTTTCTTAGATCTTCAGAAATTCACCACAAATAACGGAATCAATTCTGTCTATAGATGACTATTATTTTATAAAACATAGTTAAACTAGGGAATTTACCTTCCATTTATCGACACTTTATGATACAATAATGACATGATTTTAATAAAATTAGCTTCAATTTTGCTTTTGGTATTAACCTTAGCTTTGGCGGTTATCATCAGCAAACTTTTTAAACTAAAGAAGAAAGGCATCAACTTTGCTGATTTGGCTTTCCCTTGTTTAATATTTGAATATTATTTGATTACGACCAAGGTATTTACTCATAACTACCTCCCCGTATTGGGAACGGCATTATCACTACTTGCCATCATTTTAGTATTTTTCTTTCTTACAAAGAAACGTAGTTTTTACTATCCAAAGTTTATCAAATTCTTTTGGAGGGCAGGTTTTCTACTAACCTTGCTTCTCTATATCATTATGATTGTTCAAATCTTTTTGATGAAATAAACTTTAATAGAAGAAACAAAATTAGCCGGCACCTCTTGAGTTTGGCAAGGAACCATGAAACTTTGAGGTGCTTTTTTAATGAAATGAAAAAAACAGGAATTATTATAAAGAAATAAATAGGAGAATAATCAAGTGAAAAAGACACTCATGGCTAGTGCCATCACACTTTCAATTTTAGGATTTACAACAAGTCCAAGCTACGCTGAAGAAAACAAAGTCCAGCCTGCCACTGCAGAAACCACTGCTAACCAAGGAACTAAAGACAAGGTCGAAGATAGTAGGCTTCCTAAAAAAGAGGAGACAAGTGCTACTGAAGTTAGTCCAAGTTCAGCTCCAAAAGAGGAATCACCTGCCCCAGAAATCAAAAAAGACGGATGGTCAGAAGAAGAAAACCAATGGCGCTTCTATGAAAATAATAAGCCTGTGGTCAATTGGAAACAAATCCAAGGCAAATGGTACTTCTTTGACCAAAACGGCTATCGTCTGAGTAATACTACTTTTGACGGCTATGTCTTTGATAAAGATGGTGTCATGGCTAGTGGTGGTTGGAGCAAACTAGAGGACAATTGGTATTATACAAATTCATCTGGTAAGATTTCCCAGCAGAAATGGGAAAAAATCAGTGGTGTATGGTACTACTTTGATAAAGACGGTGTTATGCTTAGTAACACCATTTGGGACGGCTATCTCTTTTCTAAGAGCGGAGCTATGGTTAGCCAAGGTTGGGCCAAATTAGATGAAAAATGGTTCTATGCCAATGCCTCAGGGAAGATTTCTCAAGAAAAATGGGAAAAGATTGGTGCTTCTTGGTACTACTTCGAAAAAGATGGAACTATGCTGAGCAACCGACTCTTCAATGGTTATCTCTTTTCAAGCAGTGGAGCTATGGCTGAAAATTCTTGGGTAAAACATGATGGAAAATCATATTATGCCCTTGCTTCTGGTAAAGCAGCACAACAAAAATGGGAAAAAATTGGTGGAGCTTGGTACTATTTTAACAAAGATGCCACTATGGCAAGCAAGCAATGGTTAGGTAGCTACTATCTCAAGGATAGTGGAGCTATGGCTGAAAGAGAATGGATTTTTGATAAAAGCTATAATAGTTGGTTCTACTTAAAATCTGGTGGAAATTATGCTAGCCGTGAATGGATTGGCTCCTACTACCTCAAGTCTGGTGGTTATATGGCTAAGAGCGAATGGATTGAGGACAGCTACTATAATGCTCGCTACTATGTCGATGAAAATGGAATCTATGTTACGGGAACCCGTAAAATTAACGGCGAAACTCATATTTTCCAGAGCAACGGAAAATGGACTGCTGAAATTCCAGAAAGTCGTGGATTTGAAAAAGGAAAATACACGAAAACTGTTTTCTTAGATCCAGGACATGGTGGAAAAGATCCTGGTGCTGTTTATTATAACACTCAGGAAAAAGACCTAACCATGCAAATTTATCAAAAACTACGTAAGGAACTCCAGGGTCTTGGTTATACCGTTCTTACTTCAAGAGATAGTGATGTCTATGTCGACTTTGTCACTGAACGTTCAAAAATGGTTAACAAAACGAACTCAGACATGTTCATCAGTATTCACTTCAACGCAAGTGGAAATCCTACTTCAGGGAAATCTGGTATTCAAACTTACTCATACGAAGAAGACAGTGGCCATCGTGCTAAGATCAACCCCTACTGGCATAACCATCCTGATCGAATCAGCGAAAGCAATCGCCTTGCAGCAAATATCCATTCCTCTCTCCTAGCTGAGACAGGTGCTAAAAATGCTGGGCTTCTACAGAGAAGCTTTGCAGTCCTACGTGAAACTGATAAACCAGCAGTCTTACTCGAATTAGGTTATATGGATAATTTTGACGAAAACCAACAAATCCGTAATGAAGCCTATCAAGATAAATTGGTAGCAGGTATTGTTAAAGGTATCCAAAAATATTACGCAGGTAAATAAAGAAAAAGCCTCGAGAAAGCTCGAGGCTTTTTTGTATTATGCTTCTTTCTTATTAGCATCAGGAAAGAGAAATCCAATTCCCACGCAAGCCAGCACTCCTGCACCGATAACTAAACCACTTGAAAGTGGCAAGATATCAAGAATGGCATTGGCGATGATAAAGGCAATAATCAAGCTCATGAGACTGGCCTTATAATCTTTTTTAACCAAATTCTCAAGAGAAAAGAATAAGAATAGACCTACTGGAAAAAGTGCCCAGATGTTAACATCCAAACTTGGCCATCCAACAATTCCAAAATACAAGACTGCTGCTGCAACGACTAAAAATCCGATACCTAATACTTTTTTCATGATGCGACCTCATTTTCTATTTTGTTAGGAAGCTTAATCTCCCCTTGACAATTACTACTATAACAGAAATAAAAATCGCAAACAATAGGTTTTGCCTATCTGGTCAATATCTCTATCTAAGTGGTTGAATAGTAGTGATAAAAGAAAAAGAAGCCCTAATGGACTTCTTGATTTTGCCGATTGTAACAGTATTTTTGAACAAATACAATCTAGTTTTTCTTTTCCTTTGACTCTAGAGAAGATTTGATTGCTTCACGATCTGCTTGTAGTTGAGCTAAGTTCTTTTCTGATTCCTCAACTTTACTAGTATCTGGTTTCACACGATAATAAACACCTTCTGGTTTCATTAACATCGCTTCATATTGTTGTCCAGAAAAAAGTCTTTCCTCAGCATGATTGCTTTTATCCGTTATCTTTCCATCATCCCCAGGTTGCATAACAACTCCACTTGGAACAGCAACTACTACAAATCCTCCAGCAACAGAATCTTTTACCCACGCACTGATAGATGCTGTCTCAGGATTACGTCTATCTTGACCTTTTGATACCTTTAATTCAACTACAGATTCGTACTTTTGATCATTTGTAAACCAAGTCGCACGTACTTCTCCAGAATCATTAATAATGTATTCATTACCAGATTGACTACGCCAAGTACCTTCTAAACTAGACAAATCATTGTTCTTGATTGCTTCAATATCTAGTTTTGGAACGGTAGTTTCTTTCTTTAACTTGCTAACAATTGCTTCTGCTTCAGTAATTTTGGTATCTAAAGCAGTCAGTTGATCCTTTAGTTTTTGAATTTCCTCATCTTTATCCTTATCGTTCTCTTTTGTCTCCTGGTTTTTTGTTGTCTCTTCAGTTGTAAGTGAGGTAGAAGAAACTTGGTTTAATTCTTGCTTAAAATTAGGTGAATTTAAAAAGTTACTAGCAACAATGATTATAACTAGAGCTGTTAAGGCAAGACTGATATACATTTTTATATTTTTAGTCGTAGAAGAGGCTTTTGTTAATTTAGATGCAGTTGCTTTTCGACCGTGAGTCTTATCCCCTTGTTTTAATTCTTTATAATCCATCTTTTTCTCCTAATTTCGTTTTAACTGAAGTTGATTAACTCCATCAACTCCAATTTTTAGATTTCCTTGTTCATCTTTCTCATAAGTTCCAGAAATTTTATCACCAATTCCAGGGACTGATACAGGCAATTTAATCTCAATTGTTTGATTTATCCAATCAACACTCCCCTTAAACTTTTGACTTTTACCTAATACTAAGATTTCTCCATCTACATGAACAAAAATGATATTTAATTTTAATTCAGCAGTTCCTTTAACACCAAATGAATAATTTCCATCAGCAGAATGAGACGTATAAAAAACTCCACCTAATACTAGAACAGCTAGAACTATAACAGACAGTAAAAATTTAACGAATCCACCCAACATACTTGTTTTTGAAGTAAAAACAGTAGCACTTTCAATAAATGAATTAACATTATACTCTGCCGAAGTTTCTTTCTGCATAAAATTTTCTACTTTTGCATTATTTAATAATGAAAACTTTTCAAAAATGGATACTACTTTATCTGAAGGTAAAATAATTAATAGTAAAAACAAAGTTGATATAAGTAATGACCAACCACGATATGAAGAAGGAACAATAAAGGATAATAACAACTCAATGATAGAAAGATAAAATAGTAAAATTGAATTTTTAAAATAGATATCATTGGTTAAACTATGCACAGAAACTATTAAAGAACTTAAGAAATAAAATTGCCCCACTGAAAGTATAAGTCTAAGAGGTTCAAAATGATTAATGTTCAACAAAATCAGATTTATCAGTGTTAGTATAGATAAAAATCTAAGACAATTTAGAATAAATTTATGATACTTACTTCGACTGTATACTGGTTCATCACTAATAAAAATATTAAACTGCTCCAACTTAGATTTAGTCCAGTCAACAATAATATTTTTTTTCAGATTTGTAATTTGGGTATATTTTTGAGAAGTTTCCATAAAGGTAGTAAGATAATTTGTATTTACTTTTGTTACTACGATACTATTTTTACCACATTTACTACAATAATTTGAATCGCTTATATTGTTAGAGCATTTCGAACAGGATATCATTGAATCTGCATTTTTTAAAAATTTTTGAACAGAATCATTATGTTTTAATTTATCATAAAAAAAATTATTTTTATCCATAAAAATCTCCTATTCAAATTCTTTTCCGCAACAAGCACAGAATGTATTCGAACCCGATTGTTCTATTTCACAAAGATTACATGATTTACGAGTATTTTTTTCATGATTTTCCATTGCCTGGACATCATTTCCACAGATGGCACAAAACCTATCCGTTTCTCTGATAGAGGCACCACATGAAAGACAAGATTTACCATCTGAAACCATCTCATTAAATAACTGTTTTTTATAATAGTTTTCTATATTGAGTTTTATTATAGAATCTATTTCATTTGACACTTCAATTGTTTTTCCCTGAATATTCCCTTGATACACTTTCATTCCTAATGCAAAAAATTCTTGTGCTAAATTTTGATCTAGTACTTGAATTTCATTCTTTAACGAACGAAGTTCATGACTATTTCCAACCTTAATTTCTTGTATCGTATTCGGAACTTCTTTATTTATAAATTTACTTTTAAAACTCATACGCTGGTTTAAGTCTTCAGAATTAAATTCTCCAGAATCACTTGCTTTTGAAAACTCCTCTGGAGTTGGTTTACGACCATTTTCCTCTTCAAACTTTTCTAACCATTCTTCTTTTTTCATTAAAATAACCTCCAACATATTAGTATTATAGTTTATTTGCATAGAAACATTTAAACAATTTCTAAACTCAAAATATACACTAATTCTATTTAATAGACTACCATAAATTACAATTTTTTCAACTTTTTTATAAGTATTAATAATCAAAATCAAACTCTGTTCTTGAGAATACAAC
>CAURIB010000079.1:0-7924 GCA_963524795.1 uncultured Streptococcus sp. | reverse complement strand
GGGGAAATATGACAGCTGGTACAGAATTGCTTCGTCGTAAGGCTGACAAGACTGGTCACGTAATAACTGTTCCACTCATCACAGACGCAACTGGTAAGAAATTTGGTAAATCTGAAGGGAACGCTGTTTGGCTTAACCCTGAAAAGACTTCTCCATACGAAATGTACCAATTCTGGATGAATGTTATGGACGCTGACGCTGTTCGCTTCTTGAAAATCTTTACTTTCTTGTCACTTGATGAGATTGAAGACATCCGCAAACAATTTGAAGCAGCTCCACACGAACGCTTGGCTCAAAAAGTCCTCGCTCGTGAAGTCGTAACACTTGTTCACGGAGAAGAAGCTTACAAAGAAGCTCTTAACATCACTGAACAACTCTTTGCTGGAAATATCAAAAACCTTTCTGTCAAAGAACTCAAACAAGGACTTCGTGGTGTACCAAACTACCAAGTACAAGCAGACGAAAATCACAACATCGTTGAACTTCTCGTATCTTCTGGCGTGGTTAACTCAAAACGCCAAGCCCGTGAAGACGTACAAAACGGAGCCATCTACGTCAACGGCGACCGCATCCAAGACCTTGACTATGTCTTGAGCGATAGCGATAAATTAGAAAATGAATTGACCGTTATCCGTCGCGGTAAGAAAAAATATTTTGTATTGACTTACTAAATTGTTCAACATTTACCTATAAACAAAGGAGTTAACCTCGATAAAGGTAACTCC
The DNA here is from genome assembly GCA_963524795.1 of uncultured Streptococcus sp. Taxonomy (GTDB): domain Bacteria; phylum Bacillota; class Bacilli; order Lactobacillales; family Streptococcaceae; genus Streptococcus. The sequence continues at coordinate 7,199 of CAURIB010000079.1, read as the reverse complement.
TTTTTGCTGTGAATAGTCCCCACCTATCCCTTAATAGACAGGCTACGCAGTACAATGCGTAAGGTTGTTAGATTATGTAAGATAGAAAGATTTGAAGGGCTGAGCCAGTTAAACAAGCCAAAGCCAATCAAACTACTATTTACGACAACGGTATCTTGAATATTCTTCTTGATGAGTGTTTGCAAAGATGATGATAGCGAATCCAACTCTTGGAAGAAATCCAAGCGATTATCTAACAATAAGATATCACTCATCTGCTTAGAAATATCTGCACTCTCATTCATCACCACACCGATATCTGATAGGGTTAGAGCCGCTGAGTCATTCAATCCATCTCCAACCATCAAAATAGTGTGACCTGCTTTCTGCAGTTCCTCTACTAACTCAAATTTCCCATCAGGTTTCAAGTCTGTATAGACCTGATCAAAGGGCAAATCTTTGACTAATTCCTCTGTCCTAACCAGGGTGTCCCCTGTTGCCAGAATCAATTTTTTCCCTTGTGCCTTAAGTTTCTCCAAGGCTGCTTTTGCTTCTTTTCTCAAAGGAGTATGAATACAGAACATTCCAATCAATTCATTCTGGTAGGCTAAGAATAAGAGATTGTAGTGACTCTTGTACTCTTCAATTAAAGCATTTTGTTCTGAACTGATATGAATCTGCTCATCCTGCATCAAGACATAATTCCCAATAAGAACTGGTTGGCCATCTATATGAGATTTGATCCCCTTACTTGCGATATATTGGAGTTTCCCATGCATTTCCTCATGTTCAATTCCCTCTATCTCGGCTTGCTTGACGATGGCATTAGCAATAGGATGATAAATGTGTTCCTCAAGACAGGCACTGATTCTGAGAATATCTTCCTCACTATTGTCTCCAAAAGGTAACACCTTTTCAACTATCGGATAGCTAGTTGTGATTGTTCCCGTCTTATCAAATAAGAAAGTATCAACTTCCAGATATTTCTCCAGAACAGCCCCATCCTTAATCACCATTTCACGGTTCAACCCCTCCTTGATAGCTGTCAAATAAGCTACAGGAGTAGAGATTTTCAAAGCGCAGGAGAAATCGACCAATAGGAAAGAAATAGCCTTAGAAAAAGAACCTGTTAATAGGTAAGTCAGACCAGCCCCCAAGAAATTATATTTGACGACCTTATCCGCCATTTTGATGAAATAGCGTTGTTTCGTTTTCTTGTTTTCTTCAGATTTCTTCATCAACTCAATCAGTTGTAAAATCCGGCTGTTCATCTGATTATCGGTTACACGAATGCGTAACTCTCCAGTTTCTAATACTGTATTTGCACAAACCAAATCAGACTCTCTTTTTTCAACTGGAAAACTCTCTCCCGTCAAGGAACTTTCGTTGACCATACCTAAACCTGAAACTACTTGTCCATCAAACAGAATTTCATTTCCTTGAGATAATACCAAGACATCTCCTATTTGAACATTGGAACTCTTGATACTAACGACCGTATCACCCTGTACTAGGAATACATCGCTCTCTTTTGCAAGAAGACTCTGTTCTAAATCTGTTGCAGTTTTTTTCAAGGACCACTGATCTAAATGATTCCCCAAATCAAGCATAAACATGATATTGCTAGCTGTCTTGGATTGGTTCATAAACAAGGACAATAAAATCGCCGAACAGTCCAAGACCTCCATCGTTAGTTCCTTACGCGCTAGTGTTTGATAGGCTTCTCTAATATAACCCAAAGCCTGATAACAAGTCCATATATAGCGAATAGGATACGGCACAAAACTACGAAAAAGTACACGCTTAATCGCTGCACCTGAAACAATAGAATAAGCACTCTCTTCTCTACGAATGGGAAGAGTCATCAACTCAGAAACTTTCCCTTTATCAATTCTTTTTAAAAAGGCTTCTGCATTATCTAATACAGAAAAGCCTTCTTTTATGCGTAGAGTAAAGTGCTGTTGATCCATGTAAAACTGGATAGACTCAATCCCCTTTTCATCTCTCGCCAAGGAACGAAGATAGTCTTGAATATCCAAGGTGAGTGAAAAAGAAGATGATAGTCGGATATGTTGGTATCCTCTATGTAGCACTTTAAAAGACATATTATTCTCCTATAAGGCTATCTAATTGCTCTTCTTTTTTCTCTTGCTCGTACAAATATTTGGCATCTTGCAAGACATCGTCTCCATGTTGTTTCACAACAGAAACAGATGCATCTAGCCCGTCTTTCAACTTGTAAGCCTTAGCCAAAGCTTTAGAATAACCTTTTTTAGCTTCCTTACTTGCTAAGATTTTCAAACCAAGGGTACCAAATGCGACACCACCCAAAAAGAGTGATGATTTTTTCGCAACTTTTGCAACGGTTAGTACTTCTTTTAACATACTTATTTCCTCCTTATCATTATTATATAGCAATTTAGATATAAAAGCAATTTCATTCTATAAATTGGAGAATTAGTTTTATTTCTACTGAATCTCCCATTTACTTATTCCTAAAGTTGCTTTCATTTGCCTCTTTTGATACACTTAAACTATGAATACAAACCTCAAACCCAAACTCCAGCGCTTTGCTTCTGCTAGTGCCTTTGCCTGCCCTATCTGCCAAGAAAATCTGACCTTGGTAGAGTCTAGTCTTAAATGTGAGAATCGGCATTCTTTTGACCTAGCAAAATTCGGCTATGTCAATCTTGCCCCTCAAATCAAACAATCCGCCAACTACGATAAAGAAAACTTTCAAAATCGCCAGCAAATCCTAGAAGCTGGCTTTTACCAAACTATTCTAGATGCCATCTCTGATTTAATTGCAAGTTCAAAAACTGCCAAAACAATTTTAGATATCGGCTGTGGCGAAGGCTTCTACTCTCGCAAACTTCAGGAAGTGCACCCTGACAAGATCTTCTATGCCTTTGATATTTCAAAAGATTCGGTCCAAATCGCTGCCAAGAGCGAACCTAACTGGGCAGTCAATTGGTTTGTTGGTGACTTAGCTCGCCTTCCTATAAAAGACGCCAGCATGGATATCCTACTTGATATCTTCTCACCTGCCAACTACGGAGAATTCCGACGAGTCTTATCAAAGGACGGCATCTTAATCAAGGTCATTCCTACTGAAAACCACATCAAGGAAATCCGTCAAATGGTACAGGACCAGCTGACAAAGAAGGATTATTCTAATCAAGATATTAAGGAACACTTCCAAGAACACTTCAGCATCCAATCAAGTCAGGTTGCTTCCTTGACCAAGTCTATCACCGTAGAGAAACGCCAAGCCTTGCTCAGCATGACGCCCCTGCTTTTTCATGTCGACCAGAGCAAGATTGATTGGAGCCAGTTAACTGAGATTACTATCGAAGCAGAGATTCTAGTCGGAAAAGCCCTGTAAACTAGTTTATGAGATAAAACCAAGCCCGCACCTCTTCTTGAGATGCGGGTTTAAAACACGATTTTTCACTGTCTTTCCGAAAAGTATAAAAAATTTTGACCTCTCCATTTATTTTCGATTTGAAATGACAAATTTATCAATAAATAGCAAGTGATATAAGGCAAGTGATGCCCCATAACAACATCCATGAAAAGAGATTTCTTGATGAGTCAGTGGAAACGAAGAACTATTACCCATATAAAGGCATGACCAAATTACAAGAAGAATCCAAAATAAATCAGTCCATTTATATTTTGAAAAATATTTTTTCCACATAAGAACACCTTCTTTCTTTACTATAATACTATTATAATACTGTTTGTAAACGAATACAAGAAATTTGAGGTAACAGCTAAGAAGAACCTTAGGCTTAAAGGTAGTACAACCAACCTTCTTAGTGTTCTCTAGGTCTGATTTTTAAATCTAGAGATTATTGACAAATTATTTTTTTTTGAGACCAGTCAACCTCAAATCCATAACATTCAAAAAAGCGAATTTCAACTGAAACTCGCTTTTTTGCTAGATAGTGTAATAACTATTAAATTGTATATCTTAGTTCAAGTGCCAGATATCTTCGTTATACTGAGCGATTGTACGGTCAGATGAGAAGAATCCTGCTTTAGAAATGTTAACGATGACTTTATCCAACCATGCGTCACGGTCTTCGTAGTCAGCAAGCATTTGCTCTTTCACTTTGATGTAGTCTTCCAAGTCAAGAAGAGTCATGAACCAGTCTTTGTTGATTAATTCGTTATAAAGACGTTCCAAGCGTTCAATCTTACCAACTGCAAGAACAGCGTCGCTCACGATAAAGTCAACCAATGGTTTGATCGCTTTACGAGCGTAAAATTCGCTTGATTTGTAAGCTGATTTTGCGTAAAGGTCGATAACAGTTTCTGAATCTTCACCAAAGATGTAGATGTTTTCGTCTCCAACCAACTCAGCGATTTCCACGTTAGCCCCGTCCATAGTACCAAGAGTCAAAGCTCCGTTCAACATGAATTTCATGTTACCAGTACCTGAAGCCTCCTTAGAAGCAAGTGAGATTTGTTCAGAGATATCACACGCTGGAATCAAGAAGCTTGCTGCAGTAACGTTATAGTTTTCAACCATAACTACTTGCAAGTGTGGAGCCACTGCTGGGTCGTTAGCAATCACTTCTGACATGCAGAGGATCAAGTGGATAATATCTTGAGCGATTGTGTAAGCTGGAGCTGCTTTACCACCAAAGAAGACTGTGATTGGACGAGCAGGGATGTTACCAGCCTTGATGTCAAGGTATTTGTGGATCACGTACAAAGCGTTCATTTGTTGGCGTTTGTACTCGTGAAGACGTTTGATTTGGATATCGAAGATAGAGTTTGTATTGATTTCCACACCTTGATGTTCCTTCAAGTGACGAGCCAATTTACGTTTGTTGTGAGCCTTGATGCTTTCCAATTTTTCTTTGACAGCAGCCTTGTCTTCGTATGACAAGAGTTTTTCAAGCTCATCTGCTTCATGATGCCAACCGCTTCCAAGAATCTCATCCAAGTAGTGAGACAAGCTTGGGTTCGCATGCATGAGCCAACGACGGAAGGTGATACCGTTTGTTTTGTTGTTGAATTTTTCTGGGTAGATGTCGTAGAAGGCTTTCAATTCAGAGTTCTTCAAGATTTCAGTGTGGAGTGCTGCTACCCCATTAACACTGTATCCGTAGTGGATATCCATGTGAGCCATGTGAACACGTCCGCTCTCATCGATGATTTGAACAGCTGGGTCTTTGTATTCTGCTTTAACACGGCGGTCCAATTCTTTGATGATTGGTACCAAGTGAGGGACCACTTCTTCCAAGAATTCAAGAGGCCATTTTTCAAGGGCTTCAGCGAGGATTGTGTGGTTTGTGTAAGCAGTCATACTACGAACGATAGAGATTGCTTCGTCAAGTTCGATACCACGCTCAGTCAAAAGACGGATCAATTCAGGAATCACCATTGATGGGTGAGTATCGTTGATTTGGACAACTGCGTAGTCAGCAAGGTCATGCAAGTTGCTTCCTTTTTCAATCGCTTCATCGATGATCAATTGAGCACCGTTTGAAACCATGAAGTATTGTTGGAAGATACGGAGCAATTCACCTTGACGGTCACTATCATCTGGGTAAAGGAAAAGAGTCAAGTTGCGAGCGATGTCTGTCTTGTCAAAGTTGATACCGTCTTTAATGATAGAAGAATCAACTGAATCCAAGTCAAACAAACGCAAGCGGTTCTTAGTTTCTGTCTTGTAACCAGGAACATCAATATCATAAAGAGTTGATGTCAAAGTAAAGTGCGCAAATGGCACTTGGTAGCTACGGCTTGAGCGAACTAACCAGTTTTGGTCAGTCAACCAAGCGTTAGGAATCGTTTCTTGTTGGTTGTTTTTAAGGACTTGTTGGAAAAGACCGAAGTGGTAGTTCAAACCAACACCATCACCATTCAAACCAAGTGTAGCGATTGAGTCGATAAAGCAAGCTGCCAAACGTCCCAAACCACCGTTACCAAGTGATGGTTCCAATTCTACTTCTTCGATTTCGATCAACTCTTTACCTGCATCAGCAAGTTCTTTTTTAACTTCGTCATAAAGACCAAGGTTAATCAAGTTGTTAGACAAGAGTTTACCAATCAAGAACTCAGCTGAGATGTAGTAAACTTTTTTCTTACCAGTGTTGACTGGTTTTTGGCTGCTTGCAAGTTTGCTGTAGTTAAGAAGAGCAAGGTAAAGCTCTTCGTTGCTACATTCTGCGATAGATTTATTGTAACGATTTTGTACAAATTCTTTTAATGGTAACATTTTTTGTGTCTCCTGATAATGTCTTATTTCTTTAATTCTACCAAATTTTCATTGATTCGGCGATAAATTGTAGTCAAGTCAAGCAAAGTTTCTTCGACAGCAGGAGTCAATTGATCCTCTGTCATACGCCATGACCAGTTTCCACCAAGAGTAGATGGGAAGTTCATACGAGCTGAACCATCCAACTCTAGCAAATCTTGCATAGTAGCGATAGTCATAAAGCTTACTGATGAGAAGGCTGTACGAAGCATAGCATGTACTACTGTTTCATATTCCTTGCGGTTTGTATAACGTGCCATGTACTCACGAGTTGGATCGTCGATTTCATTACGATACCAACCAAGAACAGTGTTGTTATCGTGTGTTCCTGTGTACATAACTGAGTTGGCTGGTGCCAAGTGTGGGCTGTCGATACTTTCGTGCTCTGGGTTGAAGGCAAATTGAAGGACTTTCATTCCTGGGAAGCCAGTGCGCTCACGTAGTTCAATAACTTCGTCAGTCATGAATCCAAGGTCCTCTGCGATGATGTTCAAGTCACCAAGTTCCTCTTTAACCGCTGCAAAGAGTTTGTAGTCAGGACCTTTCACCCATTTACCAGGTGCTGCTGTTTCAGAACCAGCAGGAATTTCCCAGTAAGACTCAAATCCACGGAAGTGGTCGATACGAACGATATCGTAGATTTTGAAGCTTTCACGCAAGCGTTCAATCCACCATTTGTAGCCATCTTTGTCCATAGCTTCCCAGTCATAGATTGGGTTACCCCAGAGCTGACCAGTAGCAGAGAATTCATCTGGTGGGCAACCTGCGATGCAAGTCGCTTTTCCATTTTCATCTGTTTTAAAGAGATGTGGATTAGCCCACATATCGCTTGAATCTTCCGCTACATAGATAGGCATATCTCCGACAATCTCGATGTGGTTTTCGTTAGCGTATGCTTTCAATTTCAACCATTGTTGGAAGAAAAGGTATTGGGTTACGCGGTGGT
>CAURIB010000078.1:0-8012 GCA_963524795.1 uncultured Streptococcus sp. | reverse complement strand
GGAAGATGAAGAGTGATGAAAAAGACCAGATTATGCAGGATTTCAAAGAGAGAAAAACAGATATTTTGGTTTCGACAACGGTTATCGAGGTCGGGGTCAATGTGCCAAATGCGACAGTCATGATTATCATGGATGCTGATCGTTTTGGGCTTAGTCAACTCCATCAGCTTCGGGGTCGTGTAGGTCGTGGAGACAAGCAGTCCTATGCGGTACTTGTGGCCAATCCCAAAACTGACTCTGGAAAGGATCGCATGCGCATCATGACGGAAACGACTAATGGATTTGTCCTTGCAGAAGAAGATTTGAAAATGCGTGGTTCTGGTGAAATCTTTGGAACCAGACAGTCAGGTCTACCAGAGTTTCAAGTGGCTGATATTATCGAGGACTTCCCTATACTTGAGGAAGCCCGCAAGGTAGCAAGCTATATCAGCTCACTTCCTAATTGGCAGGAGGATCCAGAGTGGCGTGTGGTTGCCCTGAATCTAGAAAAGAAAGAACATTTAGATTAAGCTTTCTCTAAGAAAATCTTAAGTTTGCTTTTAGGAAGGCATCCTATACTAGAGTCATCAAAAAGAAATGAGGACTCTCACATGACAATGACAATTAAAGTAAATTACCAAAAAACGTTTCAACAGGAACAAACACCTTCTCCTAAATACTAAGTAAAAGAGCGGTAACGCTCTTTTTGTATGGGATTCTCAGGTAAGGAATTTAGAAAAGTGCTTATGTTCATTTGATTTACTGAATGTATAAACTTCAACATTACTTCAAACAACACTTTAGTCTTAACAGGCAATCTAAAATCAGTGCTTTGAGAAACCTGTGACTAGCTTTCTAGTTTGCTCTTTCGTTTTCATTGAGTCAGAAGTTGCTTTTAGTTTTTACTAAGGAAATCTTAAGTTTGCTTTTAGGGAGGAATCCTATACTAGAGTTATCAAAAAGAAACGAGGACTCTCACATGACAATGACAATTAAAGTAAATTACCAAAAAAACTTTCAAGAAGTAGTAAAGGCAGACAAGCTTGCTACAAAATAGTAGTTATTAAGGGCGGTAAAGCCCTTTTTAAATACTTGCTTTAGGCGAAATATGATAGATTTTTAGTAGATAGAATTGGCAGAATCACGCTATACCAATTTTTATTCTTGACAAGTAAAAGAAACAAGTATATACTGTCTTTGCTGGTTCTGTAAAAGGGAAATCAGACTATACCAATTTAAGGAGAAAGCACAGTTAGTCTGTGTCGTATATACTATGTGTGGAATTGTTGGTGTTGTTGGAAATACAAATGCAACTGATATTTTGATTCAAGGGCTTGAAAAGCTCGAATACCGTGGTTATGATTCTGCGGGGATTTTTGTCCTAGGTGGTGCTGAAAATCATCTAGTTAAGGCTGTCGGTCGTATAGCAGAATTGTCTGCCAAGACAGCAGGTGTTGAGGGGACAACTGGTATCGGACATACGCGTTGGGCGACTCACGGAAAACCAACTGAGGACAATGCTCACCCACACCGCTCTGAGACTGGACGTTTTGTCTTGGTGCACAATGGAGTGATTGAAAACTACCTTGAAATCAAGGAAGACTACCTTGCAGGTCACCACTTCAAGGGGCAAACAGATACAGAAATCGCTGTACACTTGATTGGAAAATTTGTTGAAGAAGACGGCATGTCAGTACTTGAAGCCTTCAAAAAAGCTCTTCACATCATCCGTGGTTCTTATGCTTTTGCCTTGATTGACTCTGAAAATCCAGATGTCATCTATGTGGCTAAGAATAAATCACCACTTTTGATTGGTCTTGGAGATGGCTACAACATGGTTTGCTCAGATGCCATGGCTATGATTCGTGAAACCAACCAATACATGGAAATCCATGACCAAGAGTTGGTGATTGTGACGGCAGATGGCGTAGAAGTGCAAGACTATGATGGCAATCGTCGTGATCGTGCTAGCTACACTGCGAAGCTAGACTTATCAGACATCGGTAAGGGAACATACCCTTACTACATGCTCAAGGAAATCGATGAGCAACCGACAGTTATGCGTAAGTTGATCCAAGCTTACACAGATGAGGCTGGTCAAGTAGTCGTAGACCCAGCTATCATCAAGGCTGTTCAAGATGCAGACCGCATCTATATTCTTGCAGCTGGAACATCTTACCATGCAGGGTTTGCTTCTAAGAAGATGCTGGAAGAATTGACAGATACGCCAGTTGAACTTGGTATTTCATCTGAGTGGGGCTATGGGATGCCACTTCTCAGCAAGAAACCACTCTTCATCTTTATAAGTCAGTCTGGTGAAACAGCTGATAGCCGTCAGGTTTTGGTTAAGGCCAATGAAATGGGAATCCCAAGCTTGACAGTGACAAATGTGCCTGGTTCAACTCTGTCACGTGAAGCCAACCATACCATGCTTCTTCATGCAGGACCTGAAATTGCTGTAGCATCAACTAAGGCTTATACAGCGCAAATCGCTGCTCTTGCCTTCCTTGCAAAAGCGGTCGGTGAAGCAAATGGAAACGAAAAAGCTCAAATATTTGATCTGGTTCACGAGTTGTCTATCGTCGCTCAGTCTATCGAATCAACCCTTTCAGAAAAAGAATTGATTGATAGCAAGGTGCGTGATCTTCTTGAAACAACACGTAATGCCTTTTATATCGGACGTGGTCAAGATTACTATGTAGCCATGGAAGCCAGTCTCAAGCTCAAAGAAATCTCTTATATCCAATGTGAAGGTTTTGCGGCTGGAGAGCTCAAGCACGGAACTATTGCTTTGATTGAAGAAGGAACACCTGTATTGGCCCTCTTGTCAGATCCGGTTCTTGCTAACCACACTCGCGGAAATATCCAAGAAGTGGCAGCACGTGGCGCTAAGGTCCTTACTATTGCAGAAGAAAATGTTGCTAAAGATACCGATGATATTGTCCTTACGACCGTACACCCTTACCTCTCACCAATCTCAATGGTGGTACCAACGCAACTAGTCGCTTACTTTGCAACCCTACACCGTGGACTTGATGTGGACAAACCACGTAACCTTGCTAAGTCAGTAACGGTAGAATAAACTAAAAGATTAAATCATAACAAAAAGTGAACAAAATAGTTTTCTGAAAATCAGAATCCTGCTTTGTTCATTTTTTATGTATATTTAATACTCAATGATAATTAAAGAGCAAACTAGGAAGCGAGCCACAGGTTGCTCAAAGCACAGCTTTGAGGTTGCAGATAAAGCTGACGTGCTTTGAAGAGATTTTCGAAGAGTATAAGGTAAAACAAGGAGTAAACTAGGAGGCTTAGGTAGATAATTAAAATTCAATAATTAAATTAAAAGCCTAAAAAAACAATTCGACTTGATCACCATAAAAAAACTCCAAGAGCTGGACGATAAGTATCCAATTCTTGGAGAGTTTGTCATGCTTTATTTGCGATACAAACGATCGTATTGGTAGTAAGGATCGAAGGTTACATTGATTCCTAGTTTGCGAAGAACATTTTTGTCTTCGTCTGTTAGGATAATCGTAGAGTGAGCTTCGCTTCCCTTGAGATTTCCCAGCTCCTTCATAGCGCGGTCAGCATCAGGGTTTTCCATGGCTGTAATTGCAAGAGCGATAAGGATTTCATTTGAATGGAGTCGAGGGTTGCGGCTGCCCAAGTGATTGATTTTCAAACCTTGGATTGGTTTTACCACTTCTGGCTCTATCAACTTAGTCTCTTTGTCAATGTTGGCTGACATCTTGATTGCATTGATCAAAGCAGCGGCTGTTGGACCAAAGAGTTCTGAGTTCTTACCAGTAACGATTTCACCAGACGGTAATTCAAGAGCTAGAGCAGGTCCGCCTGTTTCTTCTGCTTTTTGACGTGCGGCAACAGCAACCTTACGGTCAGCTGGTGTGATACCAAGGTCGTTCATGAGCAGTTGGATTTTCTTAACGGCAGTTTCACCGACTTTTTCAGCCTTGAAATCAAGAACAGTTTGATAGTAGCGACGGATAATTTCCTGTTTAGATGCTTCAATGGCAGCGTCGTTATCAGTGATTGCAAAACCAACCATATTTACACCCATGTCAGTTGGAGATGCATAAGGAGACTCACCCAAGATACGTTCCAGCATACGTTTAAGAACAGGGAAAATTTCAATGTCGCGGTTGTAGTTGACTGTGGTTTCTCCATAAGTTTGGAGATGGAATGGGTCAATCATGTTGACATCATCTAGGTCTGCTGTAGCAGCTTCATAAGCCAAGTTTACTGGGTGATGAAGTGGGAGATTCCAAACTGGGAAGGTTTCAAATTTGGCATAACCAGACTTGATACCATTGATTTGGTCGTGGTACATGTTAGACATACAAGTTGCCAACTTACCTGAACCAGGCCCAGGAGCTGTCACGACGATCAAGTTACGACTAGTTTTGATATAGTCGTTTTTCCCCATACCTTCAGGAGAAATGATGTGATCCATATCTGTCGGATACCCCTTGATAGGGTAGTGGAGATAAGAGTCGATACCATTTTTCTCTAATTGATTACGGAAGGCATCAGCTGCCGGTTGGCCTGCATATTGAGTAATGACAACTGAACCAACAAAGATACCGAGTTCATTGAATTTATCGATCAAACGAAGCACTTCTTGGTCATAAGAAATGCCCAAGTCTCCACGAGCTTTTGAGTGCTCGATATTGCTAGCGTTAATAGCGATAACAACCTCAACTTGCTCTTTCAATTCTTGTAAGAGTTTGATTTTGTTATCTGGTTCATATCCAGGAAGGACACGTGCAGCGTGGAAATCTTCTAGCATTTTGCCACCAAACTCCAAGTAGAGCTTGCCGTCAAATTGGTGAATACGCTCCAAAATATGGTCGCGTTGCAGATTCAAATATTGTTCAGAACTAAAAGCTTGTTTTTTCATTTTTTTACCTCTGACCTCTATTATATAAAAAAAATAGAAGATAAGAAACCGCGGAGGTTCAAAATAAGAAAAAAGATTCAAGCAAACGCTTGCACAAATGATTGAAAAAGACTATGATGGTCTATAGATGAAATAGAAAAAGAGGTAAGAATATGCAAGAAAAATGGTGGCATAATGCAGTCGTCTATCAAGTATATCCAAAAAGTTTTAAGGATAGCAATGGAGATGGGATTGGTGATTTGCCTGGGATTACCAGTAAGCTAGACTATCTAGCTAATTTAGGGATCACAGCGATCTGGCTTTCTCCAGTCTATGATAGCCCCATGGATGACAATGGTTACGATATTGCAAATTATCAAGATATCGCCGCTATTTTTGGAACCATGGAAGATATGGATGAGCTGATTGCTGAGGCTAAAAAACGAGATATCCGAATCATTATGGATTTGGTGGTCAATCATACATCAGATGAGCATGCTTGGTTTATTGAAGCTTGTGAAAATCCTGATAGTCCTGAGCGAGACTACTATATCTGGCGTGATGAACCTAACGAATTGGAGTCAATTTTCAGTGGATCTGCCTGGCAATATGATGAAAAGTCAGGTCAATATTACCTGCACTTTTTCAGCAAGAAGCAACCAGACCTTAACTGGGAAAATGAAGAACTACGCCAAAAAATCTATGAGATGATGAATTTCTGGATTGATAAAGGGATTGGTGGATTCCGTATGGACGTCATTGACATGATTGGGAAGATTCCTGATCAGAAGATTGTCAACAATGGTCCTATGCTCCATCCCTACCTCAAGGAAATGAATCAGGCGACCTTTGGCGACAAAGAGCTCTTGACAGTAGGGGAGACTTGGGGAGCAACACCAGAGATTGCCAAACTCTATTCAGATCCTAAAGGACAAGAACTGTCTATGGTCTTCCAGTTTGAACATATCTGTCTTCAGTATCAGGAAGGGCAACCTAAGTGGCAGTACCAAAAAGAGCTAAATGTTGGGAAGTTAAAAGAGATTTTCAACAAATGGCAGACCGAGTTGGGAGTTGAAGATGGCTGGAATTCACTTTTCTGGAACAACCATGACCTCCCTCGTATTGTTTCTATCTGGGGAAATGACCAAGACTACCGTGAAAAATCTGCCAAAGCGTATGCAATCTTGCTTCATCTTATGAGAGGGACTCCCTATATTTACCAAGGTGAAGAGATTGGAATGACCAATTTCCCATTTGAAACGCTGGATCAAGTAGAGGATATCGAATCCCTCAATTATGCGCGTGAAGCTCTTGAAAAAGGTGTTTCAATGGAAGCAATCATGGATAGCATTCGCGTGATTGGTCGTGACAATGCCCGTACGCCAATGCAGTGGGATGATACAAAAAATGCTGGTTTCTCAGATGGTCAACCTTGGATTGCAGTTAATCCAAACTACGTAAAGATAAATGTAGAAGAAGCTTTAGCAAATTCAGATTCTATCTTCTATACTTATCAAAAATTGGTAAACATTCGCAAGGAAAATAGCTGGTTGGTTCGTGCTGACTTTGAACTTCTTGATACGGCTGAAAAAGTATTTGCTTATATCCGTAAAGAAGGAGACCGGCGTTTCCTAGTGGTAGCCAATTTATCCAATCAGCAGCAAGAGTTTACAGTAGAAGAACCAGTCAAGTCTATCTTGATTGAAAATACCTCAGTCGAAAAAGTTTTAGATACACAAACCTTGGCTCCATGGGATGCCTTCTGTGTCGAACTAGCTGATTAAAACCAGAAACTCAAGTGTCTAAGATGCTTGAGTTTTTTCTAAAATAAGTGTAAAAACTTCTTTAATAAATATTAGTTTGAATTTTCTAAAAAATTACCTGAAAACCCTTGCTTTTATATAAAAATAGGGTATAATGGTGAAAATAGTATTTTAAAGGAGAATACCAATGAAATCGAAAAAGTGGCTCGCAGTAGCAGGGATAACGATGAGCGCAGCTCTTCTTTTGGCAGCTTGTGGCAAGACTGAGAAAAAAGCAGATGCTCCAACAACATTTTCATACGTATATGCCATTGATCCAACAACATTGGACTATAGCGTTACTAGTAAAAGTTCAACATCAGACGTCATTGCTAACTTGGTCGATGGACTCTTGGAAAATGACAAATATGGGAACTTGATTCCATCGCTTGCTGAAGACTGGTCTGTTTCACAGGACGGTTTGACCTACACCTACAAGCTACGTAAAGGTGTCAAATGGTATACTTCTGAAGGAGAAGAGTACGCTGAAGTCAAGGCCCAAGACTTTGTGACTGGCTTGAAGCATGCTGCAGATGGGAAATCAGATGGTTTAACACTTATCCAAGACTCTATCAAAGGTTTGGCAGAGTATGTTAGCGGTGAGACAAATGACTTTTCAACAGTCGGTGTCAAAGCAGTTGACGATTATACAGTTGAGTATACCTTGAACAAGCCAGAAAGTTTCTGGAATTCTAAGGTGACAACGGCTACCATGCTCCCGGTTAATGAAGAATTCCTTAATTCTCAAGGGAAGGATTACGGAGCAGCAGCTCCTTCAGGTATTCTCTACAACGGTCCATATATTTTGAAGAACTTCACTTCAAAATCAGTGATTGAGTACGAAAAGAATCCAAACTACTGGGACAAGGACAATGTTAAGATTGACCACGTCAAATTGACTTTCTACGACGGTTCTGACCAAGAATCATTGATCCGTAGCTTTGCATCAGGCTCATATACGACAGCTCGCCTCTTCCCAACTAGTTCAAGCTTTGATTCAACTAAGAAAGAATACGGCGATAAGATTGTCTATAGCCCTCAAGAAGCAACTAGCTATTACTTTACTTTCAACGTAAATCGTCAGTCTTACAATAAAACAGCCAAGACAGATGATGCCCAAAAAACATCAACTAAAGAAGCGCTTCTCAATAAAAACTTCCGTCAAGCCATCAACTTCGCTCTTGACCGTCATGCTTACTCTGCGCAGATGAATGGCGAAGAAGGTGCAGACAAGATTATCCGTACCAGTCTTGTGCCTTATGACTATGTCCAAGTTGGTGAAAAGACCTTCGGTGAATTGGCTCAAGAACAATTGGTAACATACGGAGACC
>CAURIB010000077.1:0-8169 GCA_963524795.1 uncultured Streptococcus sp. | reverse complement strand
TTCCGTGATGAAGCTGGAAATGTAACTGGTGGTATCGCTCCATCAGGTCACGAGGTTGAATGGGTTTCAGAAGAATCTTACTTCCTTCGCCTCAGCAAATACCAAGACCGTTTGGTCGATTTTTTCAAATCACATCCTGACTTCATCACTCCAGATGGTCGCCTCAATGAAATGCTACGTAACTTCATTGAACCAGGCTTGGAAGACTTAGCAGTTTCTCGTACAACCTTTACCTGGGGTGTACCTGTCCCGTCAAATCCAAAACACGTTGTCTATGTATGGATCGATGCCCTTCTTAACTATGCGACAGCTCTTGGTTACGGTCAAGAGGATCATGCTAACTTTGATAAGTTCTGGAATGGAACAGTCTTCCATATGGTTGGGAAAGACATCCTTCGTTTCCACTCCATCTACTGGCCAATCCTTCTTATGATGTTGGATATCAAATTGCCTGATCGTTTGATTGCCCACGGTTGGTTTGTCATGAAAGATGGCAAGATGTCCAAGTCTAAAGGAAATGTCGTTTATCCTGAAATGTTGGTAGAGCGCTATGGTCTCGATCCACTTCGTTACTACCTCATGCGTAGCCTTCCAGTTGGTTCAGACGGAACCTTCACTCCAGAGGACTATGTAGGTCGTATCAACTATGAATTGGCAAACGACCTTGGAAACCTCCTCAACCGTACGGTTTCAATGATTAACAAGTACTTTGATGGTCAAATCCCTGCCTATGTAGAAGGTGTAACAGACTTTGACAATGAACTTGCTCAAGTGGCAGAACAATCAATCGCTGACTACAATACCTACATGGAAGCAGTTGACTATCCACGTGCACTTGAAGCAGTCTGGACCCTCATCTCACGTACTAATAAATACATCGACGAGACAGCTCCATGGGTACTGGCTAAGGACGAAGCGCACCGTGACCAATTGGCAAGTGTGATGAGCCACTTGGCAGCTAGCCTTCGTGTCGTAGCTCACTTGATTGAGCCATTTATGATGGAAACCAGTCGTGCAGTCTTGACTCAACTTGGACTAGCAGAAGTTTCTAGCCTTGAAAACTTGAGCTTGGCAGATTTCCCTGCAGGTGTGACTGTTGTTGCCAAAGGAACTCCAATCTTCCCACGTCTCGATATGGAAGAAGAAATCGCCTATATCAAGGAACAAATGGAAGGCAACAAGCCAGCCGTCGAAAAAGAATGGAACCCAGACGAAGTTGAACTCAAACTCAACAAGGAAGAAATCAAGTTTGAAGACTTTGACAAGGTTGAAATCCGTGTTGCTGAAGTAAAAGAAGTTTCTAAAGTTGAAGGTTCTGATAAGTTGCTTCAATTCCGCCTAGATGCTGGTGATGGTGAAGACCGTCAAATCCTCTCAGGGATTGCAAAATACTATCCAAATGAACAAGAATTGGTCGGCAAGAAAGTTCAAATCGTTGCCAACCTCAAACCACGTAAGATGATGAAAAAATATGTCAGCCAAGGGATGATTCTCTCAGCTGAACATGATGGCAAATTAACCCTTCTCACAGTTGATCCAGCAGTACCAAACGGAAGTGTGATTGGCTAAGATTTAAAAAGAACCAGTTTAAACTGGTTCTTTTCTTTTGTAATGTAGTAGTTGATAAAAGTGCCATTCTACTTTATAATGAATGAAAACGGAGGAAATTGCCATGAAATACATTCCATTTGGTCAAGAGAAAAGAGAATTGTCCGAAATCGTTCTAGGCATGATGCGAATCAGTGACAAGTCGGTTAAAGAGGTTGAGGACTTGGTTGAAACAGCCCTATCTGTAGGAATCAATGCCTTTGACTTGGCAGATATCTATGGTGGAGGTCGTTGTGAAGAATTACTAGGTCGGGTGTTAAACAATCGTCCTGACCTTCGAGAAAAGATGTGGATTCAGTCCAAATGTGGCATTCGCATTGAAGAGTTTACTTATTTTGATTTTTCAAAAGAGTATATTCTAGAATCAGTAGATGGAATTTTAAAAAGATTGCAGGTTGACTATTTAGATAGTTTGCTTCTCCATCGACCAGATGCTTTGATGGAAGCTGATCAAGTGGCCCAAGCCTTTGATATTCTACACAAATCAGGTAAAGTTCGAGACTTCGGTGTGTCCAATCAAAATCCTATGATGATGGAATTACTGAAGAAAGAGGTCAAACAACCTTTATCTATCAATCAATTACAACTAAGCGCAGCTTTCACGCCAGGATTTGAATCAGGTTTCCATGTCAATATGGAAGGTGACAAGGCAGCTTTGCGTGATGGTAGCGTCTTTGAATACTGCAAACTGAATGACATGGTTATTCAGGCCTGGTCAGTCTTGCAGTTCGGATATTTCAAAGGGAATTTTGTAGGCAATGAGAAGTTTCAACAACTAAACCAAGTCCTAAATCGATTAGCCTTAAAATACGGTGTGAGCCCTTCAGCTATTGCTATCGCTTGGGTGTTACGCTATCCAGCCAAGATGCAGGCAGTAGTAGGAACAACTAACCCTAAACATTTGATAGAAGCAAGCCAAGCAAGTAACTTGACTCTAACACGAAAAGAATGGTATGAGATTTACCTAGCAGCTGGGAATGATTTACCTTAATGGGCAATTACATTTAAGAAATCACAGTCAAAAAGCCGTTGGAAAACGGTTTTTTGTTATAATTAAATTAAGATTCATAGATAACAAAGGAGAAAAACATGACATTTGAAGAAATTTTGCCTGGACTAAAGGCTAAGAAAAAATATGTACGTACTGGCTGGGGTGGGGCTGAAAACTATGTCCAGCTTTTTGATACCATCGAACAAAACGGGGTCTCTCTTGAAGTGACACCATATTTCCTCATCAACGTATCTGGTTCAGGAGAAGGTTTTTCCATGTGGAGTCCGACTCCTTGTGATGTCCTAGCGACGGATTGGGTGGAAGTCCATGACTAAACGTGTCTTAGTTACGGGCGTTAGTTCAGGGATTGGTCTGGCACAAGCTCGCCTATTTTTAGAAAAAGGTTATCAGGTTTTCGGAGTGGATCAAGGTGAAAAGCCTGCCTTACAAGGCGACTTTCACTTTCTACAACGTGATTTAACGCTTGATTTGGAACCAATTTTTGACTGGTGCCCTCGAGTCGATATTCTTTGTAATACGGCAGGTGTTTTGGATGACTACAAGCCCTTACTAGAACAATCCGCCCAAGAAATCCAAGAGATTTTTGAAATCAATTACGTAACTCCAGTAGAGTTGACTCGCTATTATCTGACAAACATGTTGGAACATAAACATGGGATTATCATCAATATGTGCTCCATCGCTTCAAGCCTAGCTGGCGGTGGTGGGAACGCCTATACCTCGTCCAAACATGCCTTGGCAGGCTTTACCAAGCAGTTGGCTTTAGACTATGCTGAAGCTGGGATTCAGGTCTTTGGCATTGCTCCTGGTGCAGTTAAGACAGGTATGACCGCTGCTGACTTTGAACCAGGTGGTCTGGCAGACTGGGTAGCCAGTGAAACACCTATCAAACGCTGGATTGAGGCAAGTGAAGTTGCTGAAGTTAGCCTCTTCTTAGCAAGTGGAAAAGCGAGTGCCATGCATGGACAAATCCTGACGATTGATGGTGGTTGGTCTTTGAAGTAATATAGTTGATCCCAGCGAATATGTGGAGGTGAGCCATGAAAAGAGATGAGTTTGGATTTGTCTTGCCCAATATCTACTATCAGTTTTTAACGGAGTGGAAAGAGATTGACCTCTATGAAATTGGAGATTCAGGCATCTGTTTGTATGCCAAGGAGGATCTAGAGGAGCGTAATGAGACTTATCAGATTGAGGAAGTAGAGCCAGATTACTTTATGATTGGACAGGAAGGAGATTTGGCCTACTTTATCAAGAAAAATTCTGATGATTGCATTTATGAAAATGACCTGGGTGCTTTAGGCTCCTTAGAAATGCAAAAAATTGCTGCAAACGTCTATGACTTTATTGATAAGAGTTTAGAGGAAGAGTTGTAAAACTGGGAGGGAGAAATCATGTTTAGAGTGCTAGATGCAGATTCACCGATTTCAAAAGAAGATTTTTTACAATTTGAGGAGATTCTTGGGAAGAAATTGCCAAAAACTATGTTGGGCTTTTATCTCAAGCACAACGGTGGTCAGCCCCAAGTAAGGGGTGTTCACGATGACCGTCATTTATTTCCTTTCAATTCCTTTAATTCACTTGAGGAGATGAAGAAGTCTCTTACATGGTTTGACGATGAGGCTGTGCCTGAAGGATTTAAGGCAACAGACCTTCTTCATTTCGCCTATGATCCTGGATCTGGCAACTATGCTCTTTCTTTAAGGGCAGAAGATTATGGCAAGGTTTACTTCTATGTTTTAGAAGAAAAAGCTGAGCTCTATGGTCAATGGCCATCTTTTGAGGATTTTTTGAATTCTTTTGTTGAAGAGTGAGACTAAAAAGGAGAAGAGATGCGGAAACACCAAGAGCTTTCACTAGGGCAGATCATCGAGCAGGTACGCATGGACAAGTTGGTATCAGATGATTTTTGCCTCTATGGCAAGGAGGATGGAGAAATAGCACTAGCTAGGTCCTATTGGGTATCAGATTATCCAGATGTCGTAGAAGACCGTGATGTCTACCCAGCTGATGCATCGGAGCAAGATCTCCAGCTAGTCTACTATGGAGAGCAGTTGATTGACGTTCTTTCGGTTGCACTTGAAGAAAAACCAGAGGCTAGTCCCCAAGACTTGGTCGAAGCTTTGAATTATTATCAGCAGCATGATTGCTTTATGCCTTTTGATTCTGACTAGCTCTCCTAGATTTATGAAGTTCTGTTACCAATAAACGTTTTCATAAGGAGTGAGATTGCACATAAGATAAATTCAGATGTGAAGATGTGGCTGGAATTCTTAAAGGAGATATAAGAGGAATAACTAAGGAGAGAAAAATGGCAGTAGTGACTGTATTAAAAAAGATCATTAAACTCTATGAGGAAACAACGTTTATTCCCCAATCGGTGAGTTTTTCAAACGAAAAATTAAGGATCCAGTCCTCAGATTTTACAGGAGAATTACTTGATTATTATCAACATGTAGTGTTCAATGAGGATTTATTTTTTGCTAATCAAAATTTTAATATCATTTTGTTGGCATTAGATTCTCCTGCAAGGACAGTCGAATGTTGGGCCTTACAAGATATTCTTCAGTTTAGTGAAGGACAATACCAGATATTCGCTACTACAGATACAGATGATATTCTTTTCTGTGATATGAAAGATGAGAGTTCTCCAGTTTACGCGGGCAGTCCTGGAGATCCTAATTTCTATAAACTCAGCGAAAGTTTGACGGAGTTTTTTGAGTTCTATCTCGCTTTTTCAAATTTTTGGAACCAAAGAGAAGATGTCCCTCTGGAGGAATATATTGCAGGGACAGGTAACTTGATAGAGCGCTACCTTTCCTCTGATGTCCAAGAGACAGCGAAAGAATATCTATTTCGGTAAGAGTGAGCTGAGATAGATTTGTAATTAAAGCCTTTCTAAATAACAAAAAGTGAACTGGATAGGAGAAAAGAAATGAATGTGAAAGAACTAATCGAAGAGGTTGAAAATGATGCTGAGTTAGTATCGTATTTAAACCAGGCTCCCAAAAAGAATAAGAAAACACAAGTTAGCTATCTCGAATCGCTTAATCATCTGGCCTATTTACTTTATCTGGATGGCCAAGAGGAAATGGCTAAGGTATTATTAGATAGGATCATAAAAGTTTCATTTGAAGGGAATTATAACACTTGGACCGTTGTTGATAGCTCTCTAGTTTTATTGGCCTATCTGGAAAGAGAAAAAGAAAATCAAGTACTCGTCTATAAAAAACTCCTTTTATCTCCATTAGAACAAGGGGAGGAATCAACTCAAAAAATAAGAAGGAGAGTTCATCAGAGATTTTTGAATGGTGATAGCTTGGAGCAAAAGCTTGCAAAAATCGAGCAAGCTTCAAGTCCTGAATCGGAAATGGAACGCCGTTTGCTATACTTGACAGATTTATTGAAGATTCACCTTTTTATTGATGAGTCAACTTGTGAAGAGACAGATATCCAAGCAAAAATCGAAGAGAATATGGAGATACTAAAGAAGTATATCAAGGATCATGAAATCTTTAGCCTCTTTCCTTTTAAGGGATAAGGTGAGCTAGCAATCTTGGAGTTTAAGAAAGAGCAGAAAATGGAAATCAAAAATCACTTTGGTGTATACGGAGTCTGTCTTCAAGACGGGAAATTGCTTTGCATTGAGAAAACGAGAGGGCCTTATCAGCATCGTTTTGATTTACCTGGTGGTAGTCAGGAAATCGGTGAGGGTTTGACAGAAACCCTCAAGAGAGAAGTTCTGGAAGAGACAGGATATACACTTAACAGTTACTCAAATCCTAGGGTTTATGACGTGCTGGTTCAAGAAGAGGGGCAAGACTTCGCAGTACATCATATCATGGTCTTTTATGATATAGTACTTGATTTAGAAGGCTCTCAAAAATCCCTTCCTCATGAAGTTCTTGATGGAAGTAACGATTCAGCAAATGCCATTTGGCTTCCTCTTGAGCAGATGACCGAAGAAAATGCCTCACCCTTAGTATTAAAGGCTAAGGCAGAGTTACAAGGATTTCCAGAATTGGACAAGACCTCTTACATGAATTGGAAGGTAAAACATGCAAAATCAACTGGCTCTAAGTGGCGAAAGAATTGTTGAAAAAGTTTACCCACAACTATTTCATCATGTTGGTATGATTCGTGGGGAATATTTGTTGAGAGAGCTTAATCAAAACATCATATTAGCAAGTTGTCAGCAATTTGTAAAAGATTATCTAGAGACTATCTGCTCCCTATACTCAGATGAAGAAGTCTGGTATCGCTTTTCAGAGTTAACAAATGCAGAAGCAAATAGTCTAGACGGGACTAAAGAGTATTTTGACGAACGCCACCCCTTATTTGGATATAGAGGGACTAGGCGTTTATTGGCGTGTCCAGATGAATTTCATGCTGAGGCACATGTCGTTAAAGAAGTTTTTCAAACCAATCCCAATCTGTCTGTTATTTTTCCTTTTGTCAATGATGCTGAACAGTTAAAACAAGCAATTAGAGTATTGCGCCAGCATGGTTTTACTGGAAAAGTTGCCACGATGATTGAATTACCGTCAGCTTATTTTGACTTAGACAGGATACTGGAAACGAGCATTTCAAAGATTGTAGTTGGAATGAATGATTTGACTTCATTTATTTTTGCGACTGTAAGAAACAGTCAATGGCATGATATGGAAAGTCCCATTATGTTAGAAATGCTGAGACAGATGCAGGATAAAGCAAGGATGAAAAAGATAGATTTCGCTGTAGCAGGCTATCTGAATCCTTCTTTCATACAAAAAATGAATCAGATGGGGATTGAGTGCATGATCCACTACAGTTCTATTCCGGAGATTTTTAATTTAGAGATTGACCATCCAGATCATCTCAAACGTGTAAAAGAAGAAAGTAAAAAAATACAAAGGAGCAACCTATGACACCTCAAGAAATGTGGAATGCCTATAAGCAAATCAACCCCTCTATCGGAGATGAAATTGATGCCTGGGCTTTTGGAGTAGAAGCCGATCTCTTGGCAGATTTGGTTTTAAAAGGCGAAAAGACGGCAACCGCCTCAGCTTATGACCTTTACGCACTAGAGGCCGAACCCCTTCCCCAAGAAGGGACCTTTGATGTTATTTTAGACAGTAAGGATCAAGCTATCTGCATTATTAAAATTACAAAGGTTTCCGTTCAGCCTTTCCATCAGGTTTCAGCCGACCATGCTTACAAGGAAGGTGAGGGAGACAAATCTTTAGCCTATTGGCGCCAGGTTCATGAGGACTTTTTCACAGACTGCTTGGGTGAAGCAGGTCTGACTTTTACACCTGACAGCAAGGTTGTTTTGGAAGAATTTCGCAAGGTCTACCCTCTGTAGACTACTAGAAGGAAGAAAGTTTTGGAAATCACCGTCCAAAGCTTTTTTCTGACTTAAAATATGATAAAATAGGTATGTTTGAACTAGAGCATATGCTCAGAAATTTAGAATAGGAGAAAATGATGCAAGCAGTAGAACATTATATTGAAAAATTTGTTCCTGAACATTATGATTTATTTTTAGACTTGAGTCGTGAGACCAAGAC
>CAURIB010000076.1:0-8187 GCA_963524795.1 uncultured Streptococcus sp. | reverse complement strand
ACCGATATCCTCAGCCGTTTCAAACGTGCGCAAGGCTACAATGTCCTTCACCCAATGGGGTGGGATGCTTTTGGTTTGCCTGCAGAGCAATATGCTATGGATACGGGGAATGACCCAGCAGAATTTACGGCTGAAAACATTGCTAACTTCAAACGTCAAATCAATGCGCTTGGATTCTCTTACGACTGGGATCGTGAAGTCAACACAACAGATCCAAACTACTACAAGTGGACACAATGGATCTTCACTAAGCTTTACGAAAAAGGTTTGGCTTATGAAGCTGAAGTGCCAGTAAACTGGGTTGAAGAATTGGGAACAGCCATTGCCAACGAAGAAGTTCTTCCAGATGGGACATCTGAGCGTGGTGGCTATCCAGTTGTTCGCAGACCAATGCGACAATGGATGCTTAAAATTACTGCCTATGCAGAGCGCTTGCTCAATGACTTGGATGACCTTGACTGGCCAGAGTCTATCAAGGACATGCAGCGCAACTGGATTGGTAAATCAACTGGTGCCAATGTAACCTTTAAAGTCAAAGGAACAGACAAGGAATTCACCGTCTTTACGACACGTCCTGACACTCTTTTTGGTGCGGCCTTCACTGTTTTGGCGCCTGAGCATGAACTAGTAGATGCCATCACAAGTCCTGAACAGGCTAATGCTGTAGCGGACTACAAACACCAAGCAAGCCTCAAATCAGACTTGGCTCGTACAGACCTTGCCAAGGAAAAAACAGGAGTTTGGACTGGTGCTTATGCCATCAACCCTGTCAATGGTAAAGAAATCCCAATCTGGATTGCCGACTACGTTTTGTCTAGCTATGGTACAGGTGCTGTTATGGCTGTACCTGCCCACGACCAACGTGACTGGGAATTTGCCAAACAATTTGACCTACCAATCGTAGAAGTGCTTGAAGGTGGAAATGTAGCTGAAGCTGCCTACACAGAAGATGGCCTTCACGTCAACTCAGACTTCCTAGATGGACTCAACAAAGAAGAAGCGATTGCTAAAATTGTGACTTGGTTGGAAGAAAAAGGATTTGGTCAAGAAAAAGTGACCTACCGCCTCCGCGACTGGCTCTTTAGCCGTCAACGTTACTGGGGTGAACCAATCCCAATCATTCATTGGGAAGATGGAACTTCGACAGCTGTTCCAGAAAGTGAATTGCCACTTGTCTTGCCAGTAACCAAGGACATCCGCCCTTCAGGTACTGGTGAAAGCCCACTGGCCAACTTGGCAGACTGGCTTGAAGTGACTCGTGAAGATGGTGTCAAGGGTCGTCGTGAAACAAACACCATGCCACAATGGGCTGGTTCAAGCTGGTACTACCTTCGCTATATTGACCCACACAATACAGAGAAATTGGCTGATGAGGACCTCCTCAAACAATGGCTACCAGTAGATATCTACGTGGGTGGTGCAGAACACGCCGTTCTTCACTTACTTTATGCTCGTTTCTGGCATAAATTCCTCTATGATATTGGTGTTGTTCCAACTAAGGAGCCATTCCAAAAACTCTTTAACCAAGGAATGATTTTGGGAACAAGCTACCGTGACCACCGTGGAGCTCTTGTAGCGACTGATAAGGTTGAAAAACGTGACGGTTCTTTCTTCCATGTGGAAACAGGAGAAGAGTTGGAGCAAGCGCCAGCTAAGATGTCTAAATCGCTCAAGAACGTTGTCAACCCAGACGATGTGGTGGAACAATATGGTGCTGATACCCTTCGTGTTTATGAAATGTTCATGGGACCACTCGATGCTTCGATTGCTTGGTCAGAAGAAGGTCTGGAAGGAAGTCGTAAGTTCCTCGACCGTGTTTACCGTTTGATTACAAGTAAAGAAATTGTTGCGGAAAACAATGGCGCTCTTGACAAGGTTTACAACGAAACAGTCAAAGCTGTCACAGAACAAATTGAGTCCCTCAAATTCAACACAGCCATTGCCCAACTTATGGTCTTTGTCAACGCTGCTAATAAGGAAGACAAACTCTATGTGGACTACGCCAAAGGCTTTATCCAATTGATTGCCCCATTTGCACCTCACTTGGCAGAAGAACTCTGGCAAACTGTTGCTGCAACAGGTGAATCCATCTCTTATGTAGCTTGGCCAACTTGGGATGAAAGCAAATTGGTTGAAGACGAAATCGAAATCGTCGTCCAAATCAAAGGTAAAGTCCGTGCTAAACTCATGGTCGCTAAAGACTTGTCACGCGAAGAATTACAAGAAATTGCTCTCGCTGATGAAAAAGTCAAAGCAGAAATTGACGGTAAGGACATCATGAAAGTGATTAGTGTACCGAATAAATTGGTTAACATTGTTGTGAAATAAAAATGAATCCTTCAGAGTAGAATCTGGGGGATTTTTTGAATGAAAAATATAATTCTGTTTCCATCATCTCACCACTTAACCTCTCATTTTAACCACTTATCTCAAAAGTCAATTTTTCTTTCATTCTTTTTGTTAAACTAGTGTGGTTAAGAGGAGGAAAAAATATGATTTTACAAGCTAAACATTTGACTAAACGGTACGGCAATCATATGGCTGTCGATGATATTCAGTTAGAGTTTGAAAAAGGAAGTTTCAATGCTATTTTGGGACCCAATGGTGCAGGGAAATCAACCACTATTTCCATGTTAATCGGTTTGAAAAAGCCGACACAAGGTCAGATTCGATATGCGTCAAATACGAAAATCGGAGTGGTTTTTCAAGCTAGTGTACTGGATGAGATGTTGACGGTTAGGGAAAATCTCACGATTCGTGCTCAACAGTATAAGGAGATTGCGGCAAGTCGTGTGGATGATTTGATCCATCAACTGGGTTTGACTGCTTTCCAGAAACAACTCTATGGAACCTTGTCAGGTGGGCAAAAACGTCGGGTTGATATTGCGCGTGCTCTTCTTTCGCGACCAGATATTCTTTTCTTGGATGAACCAACGACAGGTCTTGATATTCAAACTCGCAAATCCATCTGGGATCTACTGTATCGACTACAAAAGGATGAAGGGATGACTATTATCTTAACGACTCATTATCTGGATGAAGCAGATGAAGCGGATCAGATCTATATCGTTGATCATGGGAAAGTGATTGCGCAAGGTTCTGCGATTGCTATTAAAAGTCAGTATGCATCTAATATCCTAAAAATTCGTTTTAAGGAAATGAAGGATCTAGAAAAATTGCTACAGACTGGAATGACAGTCGAGGAAGAAAATGAGATGGAATATCTTTTTTATCCAAGGACGTCACAGGAAGCCATTGAATATTTGGCAAAAGTTCGAGAAGAAATTGATTCTTTTGAGTTTCGTTCGGGTACTATGGATGATGCCTTTATTGCACTTACAGGAAGAGAGGTTCGCTAATGTTAGCTTTATTGAAACGGAATTTTATCTTATATTTTCGTAATCGTTCAGGAGTATTTTTCTCATTATTGGGGGCATTGATTTCCTTCCTCCTTTATATCATTTTTTTGCAGAAGAACTTGACGGATGCTTGGTCCCAACTCCCTGATAATACGAACCTTTTAAATAACTGGCTGATGGGTGGGACCTTGGCTGTAACTGGGATTACAACCAGTTTTACGGCTCTTACACAAATGGTACAGGATCGTGAAAATCAAGTGGATCAAGATCTCTTCTTGACAGATTTAGGTAGCTGGGGTTTACAGGTGTCCTATCTAATCAGTAGTATTGCCATCTCTTTTGTCATGCAGGTGTTTATGTTTGCTGTTATGGGGCTTTATTTTAAAGAGAGTCCAGTTATCAGTCATTTATCGGAAATTGCTTTGATTATGTTGTTAAGTAGTCTGCTTTCAAGTTTGATAAATATTCTCTTGATTTACCGTTTTCAATCTGTAGATAGCCTTGGCAAACTGGCAACTATAGTGGGAACTACTTCTGGATTTTTAGTAGGAACTTATGTCCCTATTGGAGTATTACCTGATTTTGCACAGATTATCATGAAGTGTACCCCTGCAACTTATATTGCTTCTCTCTATAGACAAATTTTAATGAAAGAACCATTAGAGACTGCATTTACAGGAAATAGCAGATTGTTAAAGGAATTTCAAGAAAAAATGGGAATCCAAATCAACTGGCAAGAACTATTGACAAAGGAAGAGACATACTTTATAGTGGTTATTATATGTCTCGTCGCTATTCTTCTTTGGCTTTTATTTGTTAAAGTATTTAGCAAGAGAAAATAAAAGTATATTGGAGAGAAAATGAAGATTCGTTTTGAAATGAAGGCAGAGTTTTCAGAAAAGGACCCACATATTGTAATTCAGGCAGCTCAGTTAACCGGCCAAGCAAGGGAAATCATGGAGTATTTAGAACAATTTTCAACGACCAATCAGGTGGCCATTCCTATTCGAACGGATGATTATCTGGTTATGGTGAAAATTGAGGATCTTATTCTAGCTGATATTGACAAGAATTTATTAACCATTTATACGGTAGATGGGATTTATAAAACTAAGGAAACATTGATAAATTTTCAGAATCGGATTAATCGGCGTAACTTTATACAGATATCACGCCATTCAATTATAAATATTGACCACTTAGAATCGTTATCAGATAGTTTTTCAGGGAATATGATGGCTAAAATGACTCGGGGCATCAAATCTAGTGTGAGTCGGAAATACGTTAAGTCCTTAATGAATTATCTAGGTTTATAGGAGAAAATCATGAAACGATTAATTGATTATTTTGTATCGGGAATGCGTACGGCTTCCTTCTTTTATTTGAGTATGATGGTGTTGACTCAGTTTTATCCAGGTATTACTTATCCTGAACCAATGACAAAAAATATTCTAGCTCTGTTTTTAATGGGTGGAATTATGGGGGTATTGACTTTAATACTTGAAAAGCTAGAGTTTCTTGCTTTTAGTATACGTGTAGGAGTTCATTTATTAGTGACGGCTACTATTTTAGTATTGACCTCTCTATTTTTTGGTTGGGGTTCAGCCTTGTGGAGTCCCTTGCTTTGGTTCTTTTTCTTGTTAATTTATGGATTGATATGGTTGTATCAAATCTGGCAAACTCATAAACTCACCCAACGAATTAATCAAGCCTTAGAGGATAAAAGACAGAAAACGGGTCACTAATATAGTGTTGAGTATGAAGTTTGAAGACAGTGCCAGTTTCCAAAGAGAACAATTTGTGATATAGTATTTTCAGCGTAAAACAAGGAGAAGAAAAATGCCAGTAAACGAATATGGTCAGATGATTGGTGAGTCAATGGAAGGTTATACACCTGGTGAATTGCCTGCTATTGATCTCTTAGAAGGGCGTTATGCTAGGATAGAGGCTCTCTCGGTAGAAAAGCATGCGGAGGATTTATTAGCTGTTTATGGCCCTGATACGCCTCGGGAGATGTGGACCTACCTCTTTCAGGGACCAGTAGCAGACATGGAGGAACTGGTCAGCCTTTTAAATCAGATGTTGGCTCGTAAGGACCGTTTTTACTATGCAATCATAGACAAGGCAACTGGTAAGGCTTTGGGAACTTTTTCTCTTATGCGTATTGACCAGAATAACCGAGTAATAGAAGTGGGAGCTGTCACTTTTTCTCCAGAGCTCAGGGGAACACGTACAGGGACAGAGGCTCAGTATCTCCTAGCTCGCTATGTTTTTGAGGAGCTGAACTATCGTCGCTACGAGTGGAAATGCGATTCTCTAAATCTCCCATCAAGACGAGCTGCGGAGCGTTTGGGATTTGTCTATGAAGGAACCTTCCGTCAGGCAGTCGTTTATAAGGGGCGTACGAGGGATACGGATTGGTTGTCTATGATTGATAAGGACTGGCCACAAGTCAAAGCTCGTTTGGAAGCATGGTTGGATCCTGAAAATTTTGATAAAAATGGACGACAGTACAAGAGCTTAAGAGAGCTTTAATAGGTGTTGACATGATCACTATTAAAAAGCAAGAAATTGTCAAGTTAGAGGATGTTTTGCATCTCTATCAGGCAGTTGGTTGGACAAATTATACAAATCAACCCCAAATGTTAGCCCAGGCTCTGACTCATTCACTGTCCATTTATCTAGCGCGTGATGGTGAGAAAATCGTTGGTCTAGTTCGCTTGATTGGAGACGGTTTTTCTTCGGTTTTTGTCCAAGATTTGATCGTCTTGCCTACTTATCAGCGTCAAGGAATTGGCAGCACCTTGATGAAGCAGGCTTTATCCGATTATAAGGATACCTACCAAATCCAACTAGCGACAGAAGAGTCTGAAAAGACTCTTGGATTTTATCGTTCCTTAGGTTTTGAAACCTTGTCTAGCTTCCAGTGTACGGGCATGATTTGGGTGAATCGAAAAAAATTAAAATAATTCTTTTATCTTAAGTTAACTTTAAGCCTTCTCCTGTATCATATAGTTATTAAATAAAGACCTCCTAACTTTATTTAATAGAAATCCTAAACTTTTCTTTTTCATAATAATCTCCCTAAAGAAGCCACCAAATCAGGTGGCTTTTTTGTTTGTAGGCCGGATTTTTGCTATAATAGGAGTATGAGTAGAATTTTAGATAATGAAATCATGGGTGATGAGGAGTTGGTAGAACGTACCCTCCGTCCCCAATATTTACGTGAATATATCGGTCAGGACAAGGTCAAAGATCAGCTTCAAATCTTTATCGAAGCAGCTAAAATGCGTGATGAGGCGCTGGACCATGTTCTTTTGTTTGGCCCTCCAGGTCTCGGGAAAACAACCATGGCTTTTGTCATTGCCAATGAACTGGGAGTCAATCTCAAGCAAACGTCTGGTCCTGTCATCGAAAAAGCTGGTGATTTAGTTGCGATTTTGAATGACTTAGAGCCTGGAGATGTGCTCTTTATCGATGAAATCCACCGTTTACCAATGGCTGTCGAGGAAGTTTTATATAGTGCTATGGAAGATTTCTACATCGACATCATGATTGGTGCAGGGGAAGCTAGCCGTAGTGTTCATCTAGACTTGCCTCCTTTTACCTTGATTGGTGCGACAACACGAGCAGGGATGCTTTCAAATCCTCTTCGTGCCCGTTTTGGAATTACAGGCCACATGGAATACTATACCCATGATGACTTGACAGAGATTGTCGAGCGGACGGCAGATATCTTTGAGATGGAAATCACTCATGAAGCCGCTGCTGAGTTGGCTCTCCGTAGTCGTGGGACTCCTCGTATCGCCAATCGTCTTCTCAAGCGCGTGCGCGACTTTGCGCAGATTATGGGCGATGGCTTGATTGATGATGTGATTACGGATAAGGCTTTGACTATGCTGGATGTAGACCATGAAGGCTTGGACTATGTGGACCAGAAAATTCTCCGTACCATGATTGAAATGTACGGTGGCGGTCCTGTCGGTCTAGGCACCCTTTCGGTGAATATCGCTGAAGAGCGTGAGACGGTAGAAGATATGTATGAACCTTATCTGATCCAGAAAGGCTTTATCATGCGAACTCGTTCAGGACGGGTCGCGACAGCCAAGGCTTACGAACATTTGGGGTATGAATACATTGAAAAATGAGACTGAAGTTTTAGACTCTTTCAGGGAAAATTCTGACATGATGTCTATTTTGACCATCATCCGTGACTTGGAGTTGAAAGATTCCTGGTTAGCAGCTGGTTCAGTTCGAAATTTTATATGGAATCTTTTGTCAGAGAAACCAGCCTTTGACCGTGAAACGGATGTGGATGTGATTTTCTTTGACCCAGAGGTGAGTTACGAAGAAACGCTGGCTCTAGAGAGCAAGCTGAGAGAGGACTTCCCCCAGTATCAGTGGGAGTTGAAAAATCAAGTCTATATGCACCAACATAGTCCCCACACACCTCCGTATAGAAATTCCTGCGATGCCATGAGTAAATATCCTGAACGTTGCACGGCAGTAGGACTTCGCTTGCAAGCTGACGCAACTTTAGAGCTCTTTGCCCCTTATGGTTTGGAAGATATTTTGAACTTTCAGGTTCGTCCAACTCCTCATTTTTTAGAAAATCAAGACCGAATGAAGCTTTATCAACAGCGTTTATCTAAGAAAAATTGGCGAGAAAAATGGAAAAATCTCACATTTAAAAATACTTAAGGAAACTTTAAGATAGGAGCTGTATACTTATCTCATAAGTTAAAAAGACCTTAACTTATACTCCTAAAACTTTTTCATAATAATCTCCCTATAAAAAAATTAAGTCGCCCAATCAGGCGGCTTTTTT
>CAURIB010000075.1:0-8539 GCA_963524795.1 uncultured Streptococcus sp. | reverse complement strand
CGTCCATCTGCTTGAGTGAACTTTTGACGTCCAGTGTAGAATGGGTGTGAGTCTGATGAAATTTCCACACGGATCAATGGGTAAGTTTCGCCTTCGAACTCAACTGTTTCGTTAGAGCGTTTTGTTGAACCGCTAAGGAATTGGTAACCAGTAGTTGTGTCCATGAAGACAACTGGGCGATATTCTGGATGGATATCTTTTTTCATTTTGCAATATTTCCTTTCTGCCATGGTCTCTTTGCGAGCCATAGATTGTTACCATACTAGTCTATCAGATTCTGAGAAGTTTGGCAAGCTTTTTATCTATTTTTTCAGTAAGTTTTTTAATTTTTGGTAGATGAGCTCATTCTCTTCTAAACTATAGGAGTTAGCACCACTTGCAAGTGGGTGACCTCCACCATCATGTTCTTTTGCGACACCATTGATAGGGACAAATTTACTGCGAAGACGAACACGATAGTGACCGTCTGCTTGTTCTACAAAAATTCCCCATAGATTGATATCCTCAATACGACCTGGAGCTCCAACAATAGCAGCTGTTTCAGAATCAGTTATTTGGTAAGACTGGAGAAGTTCTTGGCTTAGAATCACACGGGCAACTCCATTTTCATCGACTTCTAGGTGATCATAGACATAACCTTGTAGTTTGGCAATTTTGAAACTAATCGTGTCCATCTTACGAGTTAATTCAGCATAGTCAAAATTATGTTCGCGTAGATGGCTTGCGATTCGAAGAGTACGACTAGAAGTAGAAGGATATAAGAAACGACCAGTATCACCAATAATACCCGCACACAATAGTTTAGCAGCATAATCCGAAAGCTCAAGCTTTGTTTCTTCTGCAAAGAGGGCAATCATCTCACTTGCGCTACTAGAGTTGGTATCTACCCAGACCAAGTCCCCATAAACTTCGTCATTTGGATGGTGGTCAATCTTGATAACAGTTTTAGCCTGTTGGTAACGCTTGTCATCAATGCGAGCCGTATTGGCAGTATCACAGATAATTGCAAGAGCACCGTGGTAGTCACTATCTGAAACTTGATCCATCTTTGCAAGCCATGTTAGTGTTGGTTCATCATAACCAACTACCTTGATATTTTTCTCTGGGAAATGATGTTCCAAGAGAGCCTTTAGTCCAACCTGACTTCCCAAGGCATCAGGGTCTGGTTTCATATGACGGTGAATGATAATGGTATCGTATTCTTTAATTTTTTCTAAAATTTGGTGGCAAATCTCCATAAATAACCTCAATTCTTTCTCATTTCATTGTAGCATAAGAGTTTTTATTTTTAAAATGAAAAAGATGTGATATAATGGAGAAAGATAAATTGAGGAGGACGATATGGCATTAGCAAAAATTGTATTTGCCAGTATGACCGGTAATACCGAAGAAATCGCAGATATTGTAGCAGATAAATTACGTGACTTGGGTTTGGATGTCGATGTGGACGAGTGTACAACTGTTGACGCTTCAGACTTTTTAGAAGCAGACATCGCCATTGTCGCAACCTATACCTACGGTGATGGAGAATTGCCTGATGAGATGATGGACTTCTATGAAGACCTAGCAGATCTTAACTTGAATGGCAAAATCTATGGAGTTGTTGGATCGGGTGATACTTTCTACGACGAGTTTTGTAAAGCTGTTGATGATTTTGATCATGTATTTGCTTCTACAGGAGCTGAGAAAGGTTCAGAATCTGTCAAAGTAGATCTTTCTGCAGAAGAAGAAGATATTGAACGCTTAGAGCAATTCGCAGAAGAGTTAGCTGCTAAAGTAGGGTAAAGATCTGACTGTGCTGACTAAACAAGGTTAGTGCAGTCTTTTTCATTTCTTAGCAGTTTCTCTTTTCGCACCACTTTGAAGAAGACTTTTGTATGAAAACATGAAATAAAAAAGGAGACGAGATGGATTTGGAAGTTATTCGTCAACAGATAGATCAAGTTGATCAAGAATTAGTTGGCCTTTTAGAAAAACGTATGACCTTAGTGGATCAGGTGGCGACCTTTAAAAAAACTTCAGGAAAGCCAGTCTTTGATAGTAAAAGAGAGGGAATAATATTTGAGAAAGTAAGAAATCGGGTAGAGGATAAGCAGTATCAGGAGCCGATAGTCGCGACTTTTTCAGATATTCTCAAGCATTCTAGAGACTACCAGGAGCAGAAACTCTTATGAAAAAAGAACAATTCTATCCGCTAGGAATTTTTCTAGCTGCCATGCTGGGAGGACTTGTCCGCTATCTGATTTCTACATGGTTGCCAGCCAGTCCAGGCTTCCCTTGGGGAACTCTTTTTGCTAACTATCTAGGAATTTTTTGCTTAGTTTATCTTGTCAAAGGTTATCTGGTTTATAAGGGGAGCAGTAAGGGTTTGGTTTTAGCACTGGGTACAGGTTTTTGCGGAGGTTTGACAACCTTTTCTAGTCTAATGCTTGATGCTGTAAAACTGCTTGATACAGGGTGTTATCTGAGTTTGGTCATGTATTTGCTTTTGAGTATAGGTGGAGGGCTTTTATTGGCTTATTGTTTAGGGAGGAAGAAATGGTAATCATTTATCTAGCACTTGCTTGTGGAGTCGGTGCACTTGTTCGTTATTTCCTTTCTAGCCTTAATCAAGAGAGGATTTTACCACTAGGAACACTTCTAGCAAATCTTTTAGGTTGTTTTTTAATTGGTTTATTTTACAATTATCTAGAAGATAAGGAGCTCTATGCTATTCTAGCGACAGGTTTTTGTGGAGGTCTAACCACTTTTTCAACCTTGAATGATGAACTTCAAAGACTGTTGAGCGATAAGAAGGTCTTTTATTCTTATTTAACTTTGACCTACCTAGGTGGTTTGGTTGCGATTTTTTTAGGAATTTTGCTATAAATTTCTTTACTTTTTCTAGGAAATTTGATAAACTGTATCTTGTGTGTAATGGACGCACAAAAATACAGTTTATCCGCTGAGGAAGTTTCCTCAAGATTGACAAAGATAGGAGAATAAAATGAATCCATTAATCCAAAGCTTGACTGAAGGTCAACTTCGTACTGATATCCCATCATTCCGTCCTGGTGACACTGTTCGTGTACATGCGAAAGTTGTCGAAGGTAACCGTGAACGTATTCAGATTTTTGAAGGTGTTGTTATTGCACGTAAAGGTGCTGGCATCTCAGAAAACTACACAGTTCGTAAAATTTCTAACGGTGTAGGTGTTGAACGTATCTTCCCAATCCACACTCCACGTGTTGAAAAGATCGAAGTTGTTCGTTACGGTAAAGTACGTCGTGCGAAATTGTACTACTTGCGTGCTCTTCAAGGTAAAGCAGCTCGTATCAAAGAAATCCGTCGTTAATTCGACCAAAAAACTCTGCTCATTCGGCAGAGTTTTTCTCTAGCTCCCTTAGTTCAATGGATATAACAACTCCCTCCTAAGGAGTAGTTGCAGGTTCGATTCCTGCAGGGGGCATTTTTAGAAATGTAAAGAAAGACAAAGAAAATTCAAAGTGTTTATTTAATGGCTTTTTCCACAATTTCATTTTTAAAAATAATTTAGTATTTTTTGTCTTTTTGACCAAATTTTGACCAAAAATTATTTTTTGCTCAATGAATATAGAATAAAGTAGATCAGGAAACTGGTCTATTTTATTTTGGATATTTATTGTTTCCCAGTTATGCTTTATTACATTATGTGTTGGTTATGTAATGTGAGTCGTCATATTAAAAAATTTTTGATTGAAACATATGAATATTTATAGATAATAAAAATGTAAAGTTATTATAACTCTTGACGAAAATTAGATTAATATAATCAGCTTCATGAGACAAAAAAAATCTAAATCAGAACTCTGGAACTCAAATGCCATTACTAATATCAAGGAACTGTTTTTTAAAAAAGAAAAATAAAATTTTTTTCAAAAAACAATATAAATTCTTGAAATATTAACTCATAGTGATATACTAATAATTGTAAACATTTACAAAAAATTAAGGAGGATAAAATGAAATTTCATTTTAATGAGCGCCAACGCTTTTCTTTACGTAAGTATAGCTTTGGTTTAGCGTCTGTTCTTTTGGGGACAGCATTCTTTTTGAGTGGACAAGTCGCTAGTGCTGATGAGGCTAAGGTTTCAGAAACTGTACCAAGTGCTGTATTATCTGCAAATCCAGATAGTTCAAATAGTACATCTGAATCCTCAGCACCAGAAACTGCCGATTCAAAACCAACAGTAGCTGATAAAGCTGTTGTAACACCAGAAAAAACTGAAGTTTCTTCAGATTCTGAAAAAGTTGCAACAGAAAGTCCAAAATCTGAGAAATCAGAAGCATCAGCTAAAGAATCGAGTGAAGAAACGGCGAAAGCAACTGAAGTTAAAGCTGAAGTCGCTGAAAAAGACGATAAGTCTACTGACAAAGACGATAAGTCTACTGAAAAAGCTCCAGCTGAAGTTGCTGACAAAGATGATAAGTCTACTGACAAAGCTCCAGCTCCAGCTGAAGCACGCCGTTCAACACGTACACGTTGAGCTACTTCAGAAAATAAACGTGAAGTATCAAATTGGAGTCAGTTTGTTTCAGCCTTAGAGGATGGAAATGTCAGCGAAATCACTGTAAATGGTGATGTCGTAGCTCAAGGTGATAATGGTAATACCGACAATGGACGTCCAGGATCTGTTGACCGTAGAACTACCATTAATGCACCATCTCGTCCAGTTACTATCCAAGGTAAAAATGAAAACGCTCGTCTTGAACTTTTGTCACACACTTTGGAGTTGACAGGAGCTAGCTGGGAACTAAATCTTAAAAACCTTAAAATAGCGACTGCTAATTCTAAAGGTCCAATTGATTTATCAAGAACTAGCGGTTCAAATACTGTTACCTTTGAAAATGTAACTAGTGTTGGTTCATCACTTTATGGTGGTGGTGGTAACACCCATGTCGTTATCAAAGGGAATACAACATCAACAGTTAGTGACAGTTATCAAGCAGCAAATGGTCAAACTCAACACGTACAACGTAATGTTGGCGCTGCTGGCCGTTCAGATCAACGTCGTGAGTCAAATATTCACGATGCCAAAACTGTAACAGTTGCTGAGGGAGCTAGCTTAACGCTTAATCGCTCTTCTCAAGGGGATGCTATTACTCTTGAAAGTGGAGCTAAAGTCAGTGTAAAAGATAAAGCTAGTCTTACTATCAATATGAACACTGGCAACCGAACTGAAAGTGCTCGCTACCATAATGCTGGTATTTTCATGGCTGATAGTGGTACCGTAGAAACTGGTAAAGGCTCTAAGTTAGTCCTAAATACTAGTATCGGTCAAGGTATTTCAATTGGTATAAACCGTCCAGGGGATGGAGTTACTGATAAGGATCGTTTCGGTGGTTACGGTACTCTTAACAACGGTCGTAAAAATGGTCCTAGCCGAGTTCTTATTGGCGAAGAAGGAACATTTGAATTTAACGGTCGTGACGGTATTATGATGGGTAATAACGCAGAACTTGTCACAGGTCAAAATTCAA
This sequence comes from uncultured Streptococcus sp., assembly GCA_963524795.1. Lineage (GTDB taxonomy): Bacteria > Bacillota > Bacilli > Lactobacillales > Streptococcaceae > Streptococcus. Next base: position 3,040 of record CAURIB010000075.1, on the reverse strand, counting down.
AAGTTCGCTTTGAAAATAGAGGACGCGGTGTAGCACTTGATTTCGGTAATGAATCAAGAGTAGCCTTTGGTAAACATTCGACAAATACCTTCCATTCAGATGGTAAAGGTAAGAACGGTGGTGCACCTTCTGGTAGTTACGATGGTTACAACTATATCGGCCTCAATGAAAATGGTAAGATTCTTGTAGATGACTTTGCCACATTCCGCGTACAGATGGATAACCGTGGCAATAATGACTGGGATGATGTCATTTCACTTGGTTCTCAGAATGGTACTAAGTCTGAGCCACTTTTCCAAGCTAATAAGGGTTCTATCGTAGATATCCGAGACGATAATACCAACTACTATGCGGAGTTGATTTCCGTAGCCTTGGGTTCAAGTAAGAATACTGTCTTCCAGTTCAATAACCCACTTTATGTATCCTTTATGAGATATACAAACTCACAAGGTCTCTCAGCAGGGGAAATTACTGGTAAATTACCATTATCTATTCCTCAAGGGAACAACCCACAGGATATCGGACACGGAAACATCCTTTATATTTCAGAGAAATCCCAAGCTTCTAGAAACAGAATAGAATTTAACGGTCCGGCTAGTCGGAACGGTGGCTCTACTGTTGGAACTTATACCGTCTATTCTATGAATAAAGATGGTAGGGATAGCCAAACTAAAGATAAACAAAGTTCTGTTTGGACTAATATCCAGGGTGGTTCAATGCCAATCGCTGGTTTCCAAAGTGGAAGACCAGATATTCAACCTGCTAACGCTGCATCTGTTCGAACAGGATCTTCTTCTGGAGGGGTAAGTGCTACAGATAGAACCTATGGTATTGACCCTGTTGGTCATAACCGTCAAAACATTTGGGTTTCAAATGGTTCGAAAATCAATCCGACTGGTGTTCATAAAAATGTCATCAAATATGTCTACGAAGATGGAACTCCAGTTAAACTAGACAAAGACGGAAATCCAGTTAAAGATGTTATCCAGTCATCAGATTGGAACCGTACTTTGGATGTCTCAATCGACAAAGAAGGTTTCGAAAATATTTTAAGAAATTCAAGCGTTAGAAATGGTGATGAATTCTTAGCAGCATACAGTAAAGCGAAGTATCACATTTCTGATATCGATGGAGATAACATTGCTGATACAGGCTGGAAAGAAGACGGAACAAATTCTGGTACCCATAATTATGGTACTATCGCTTCGCCAAAACTCAAAGGCTATAAACCAGAAATTCTATCAACAAATGTTCCAGGATTAGAAGTTGGGGCTAAAGCTGATTCAGTTTCTGTTTCATATGATTCAAGCAAAGCACCAGATACGCTTATTGAAGCTCAAGCAGGTAAACGTACCGTTTCAGAAACTTATTGGCGCAATATTGTAGCTAAGTCTGATTTGGGTACATACGAAACAGTCGTTGTCTATAAGCGACCAATGCAATCAGCTATTATTAAATACATTGATACAAGTGCTAATAATAAGGAGTTAGCAAAAGATCAAGTTTCTGGTAAATCGGATGAAGCCATTAACTACTCAACGGATGCTAAGATTGCTGATTTTGTTAATAAAGGTTACAAACTTGTAGACGATGGATTCAAAAAGGCCTCTGAAGATCAAAAGAAATTTGATGATGATGAAAACATTGAACAAGAATTCGTAGTTAGACTAGAACACGATGTAACTCCAGTTGGACCAAATAATCCACATAAACCAACAGATCCAATCAATCCAAAAGATCCAAAGAGTCCTAAATACCCTGAGACAGATCAATGGAAGAAAGATGTAACATCAACTGTTCATTATGTGGTATCAGACGGTAATGCAACTGCCCCAGCTGACAATGTTCAAAATGCACAATGGACACGTACCTTAAATGTTGATAAGGTGACAGGTAAAGTTCTTAACCCTGATGCAACATGGACAGCTAATAAGACTAACTATGATGCAGTTCCAACACCAGGATTGACAGGTTACTACGCTGATAAAGGAAGTGTTGCTTCTAAGACAGTCACTCAAGAAAATCTCGAAGAAACTGTAACTTACAAACCACTTGGAAACTTGGTTCCAAAACCAGAGACACCAAACGATCCAAACTTCCCATCAAAACCAGGAGTGAAGTATCCAAATGATCCAAAAGATCCAACTAAACCAGGTCAACCACTTGTTCCAGATGTACCAGGTTATGAACCACATCTTCCAGATCCAAAAGATCCAACTAAACCAGGTAAATCAGTACCTCCAGGAACACCAATCACTCCTGAAAAACCAGGTGAAGATACACCAATTATCTACGTACCAAAAACAACTGAAGTTACAAAACCAACTAAACAAACGGTAACGTTTGAAGGAGCAGGAACAGCTACTCCAGCTGATAAGGTTCAAGATAACTTCACCTTTACTGGTAAACAAAAAAATGGTACGACAACATGGGATCAACCTAATCACACTTATGGCAAAGAAACAGTTCCAGTAGTTGAACATTACTATGCCGATAAGAAGGAAGCTGGATCTAAGACAGTTACTCCAGATCAACCAGAAGTTACGGATAAGGTTACTTATAAACCACTTGGTAAGATCATTCCAGTTGATCCAGAAGGAAACCCAATTCCTAAAGCACCAACTCCACAGTACAACAATGATCCACAAGATCCAACTAAGGGTGGTAAGACTCCAACTCCAGACATCCCAGGTTATGTGACAGACACTCCAAGTGTAACACCTGACAAACCAGGAGAAGATACACCTGTTGTCTACCGTAAGGCAGAACAAAAAGCTATTATCAAGTATGTAGACCAAAATACTGATAAAACACTTGAAAATGATCAAGTTTCTGGTAAATCTGGTGAAGCTATTGACTACTCAACTGCAGCTAAGATTAAGTACTATGAAGATCGTGGATATGTTCTTGTAAGCGATGAGTTCCCAGCAGGAGCTACTTATGATACAGATGCATCCCGTGACCAAACTTGGACAGTAACCTTGAAACACGATGTAACTCCAGTTGGACCAAATAATCCACATAAACCAACAGATCCAAT
>CAURIB010000074.1:0-8608 GCA_963524795.1 uncultured Streptococcus sp. | reverse complement strand
GAACGCCGGAAGTAGTTGGGGGTTGCCCCCTGTGAGATAAGGAAGTCGCTTAGCTTTAATCCGCCATAGCTCAGTTGGTAGTAGCGCATGACTGTTAATCATGATGTCGTAGGTTCGAGTCCTACTGGCGGAGTATGTAGACGTTCCGAGGAACGTCTTTTTATTTATCTTTCAGGGGTTACTTGACCTTTTTTTATTTGGCTCTTTAGTAATTTTTTATATATTTGACAAGCTTATTATATTTGATTTTTTTACTTTAAGTAATTCTGTAAAATGTTTAATAGATCTCAGAAGTAAATTCCTATTTGATTTTATGGTGTTATCATTATAGTTTTATAATTTATTTGTAAATAATTAAGCTACCGTAATTCTTACATTAATTTCCTCATATTGCATAAATTATAGTTTTTTCTTTTTGAAATGTAGTATTGTGTACCTGATCTGTTAGTTTTCTTTATCTGTTTTTTATTTGGCTATTCATAATGATACATGATAGAAGAAGATCCCCAGTTTCTTCAATTTTTCTGTTATACTCATTTCATCAATAGAAATGGAGTTTAATAAAATGATTAGAAATATTTATGAAGAATATCTTGATTTTTATAATGTTATCGAAAATGAGTACAGTCAATTAATAGATAACGAATTGGAGTGGGAAGTTTTCCATCTTCGTTTTTTACTTTATTATCTGCTTCGTTATAATATTGATGTTATTCATCCGTTGATTTCTTACCACTATCGTGCTTGCTACCGTTTATACATTGAACAGTTGTTAATTTCAAAGGATTATGTTCTAGTTTAATCTTTATTTATCGTTATTTCCGAACAATTTTATTGTTTTATCTTATCATAATAAAAATTTGCAATATTTTTTCAATATGATTTTTTCAATTTTCTCTAAATTCCTAATGTTTCAGGTATTTGGTCTTGAAAAAATAGAGAATCTTTATTATAATAAATTGTAAGATATAATTGCAGGTGAGATTCCTGCCATGTATGTAAGAAAGGAAGAGCCATTTGGCTCAGACAAGATTATGACTTCAGTTGTTGTAGTGGGTACCCAGTGGGGTGATGAAGGTAAAGGGAAGATTACAGACTTCCTTTCAGCGAATGCAGAAGTGATTGCGCGTTACCAAGGTGGTGATAATGCTGGTCACACAATTGTGATTGATGGAAAGAAATTTAAGTTGCACTTGATTCCTTCTGGAATTTTCTTCCCTGAAAAAATTTCTGTCATTGGGAATGGGATGGTTGTAAATCCTAAGTCACTTGTGAAAGAGTTGAGCTATCTTCATGATGAAGGTGTTACAACAGATAATCTACGTATTTCTGATCGTGCGCATGTTATTTTGCCATACCACATCGAGTTAGACCGTCTGCAAGAAGAAGCTAAGGGTGAAAATAAAATTGGTACTACTATCAAGGGTATCGGTCCAGCTTATATGGATAAGGCTGCTCGAGTGGGAATTCGTATCGCAGATCTTTTGGATAAGGAGATTTTCCGTGAGCGTTTAGAACGTAACCTTGCTGAAAAAAATCGTCAATTTGTAAAATTGTATGATAGCGAACCTATTTCATTTGATGATATTTTTGAAGAATATTATGAATATGGTCAACAAATCAAGCAATATGTCACAGATACTTCGGTTATCTTAAATGATGCGCTTGATAATGGCAAACGAGTCCTATTTGAAGGTGCCCAAGGTGTCATGCTAGATATTGACCAAGGTACTTATCCATTTGTTACGTCATCAAACCCTGTTGCGGGTGGTGTGACGATCGGTTCAGGTGTTGGTCCAAGCAAGATTGACAAGGTTGTAGGTGTATGTAAAGCTTACACAAGTCGCGTTGGTGATGGTCCTTTCCCAACTGAGTTGTTTGATGAAGTGGGAGAACGCATTCGTGAAGTAGGTCATGAGTATGGTACAACTACAGGTCGTCCACGTCGTGTGGGTTGGTTTGACTCAGTTGTGATGCGTCACAGTCGTCGTGTTTCTGGTATCACTAACCTTTCACTGAACTCTATCGATGTTTTGAGTGGTTTGGATACAGTTAAAATCTGTGTAGCCTATGATCTTGATGGCCAACGTATTGACTACTATCCAGCTAGTCTTGAGCAATTGAAACGTTGCAAGCCTATCTATGAGGAATTGCCAGGTTGGTCAGAAGACATCACTGGTGTCCGTAATTTGGAAGATCTTCCTGAAAATGCACGTAACTATGTTCGTCGTGTTAGCGAATTAGTCGGCGTTCGTATCTCTACTTTCTCAGTAGGTCCTGGTCGTGAACAAACAAATATTTTAGAAAGTGTTTGGTCATAAGAGATTTTTAAGATTTGTTTAAGACAGGTCAGGTATACTATAGACAGTTACAAGAAGACCTCCTAACTTGTTGTAACAAATATCCTAAACTTTTCTTTTTCATAATAATCTCCCTACAAAGTCACCGCATTCGGTGGCTTTTTTTGTCAGTTTTTAAGTCCTATCTGGGTGTCTTCTTGAAAGTAGGGTATGAAGAAAAAAACAGTGGGCATTAAGTTTCTAGATTAAGTCTCGGTTTGGTAGCCCCAGATCTACGAGTTTTCAACAATTTGGTAGATTAGTTGGAGAAAAGAAGTTTCGGTAAAAGGAGCTTTTTGAAGTGGAAAATACCAACAAATCGTTCAATTTGCCATCACATCAAAGGCGTATAACTAAGAAAAAATGAGGTTGGGATTTCTGATCCCAGCCTCATCAGTGAATTAGTTTCTTGAGAATTTGTAAGTTAGACAAACTTGAATTTTTTCTGAATCAGCTTACTTGATAACTTGATTATCTGATTTATCACTTTGAAATTGCTGTATTTTGTGCATAAAAGCATCTGCCTTTAGTTTATCTGTGATGATACTGACTCTGACTAGCTTATTTAGTTTTTTTTCATGTCCTTCTAAAAAAATAGGATTTCTAATTTTTATGCTTAACTTTACGCAATTAAAAGGACGCTTTTTAATGGTTATTTGTTCGATATCTTGAAGTCTAAATTGATAATGTAATAGGCTGTGACCTCTACTGCTATAGGTATAATACTGAACAGTATTGTTTTTAAAAATTTCTAATTTTACCCCATTTATGAAGAGAGAATAGCCCAAAAACCATATAAGAAGGGGAGCATAAATCAGCGCTACCGCCATAACAATCTTGTCTGTAAAACAGTATTGTAAGTCATCAGACGCTTCAGAATCCAGAGAATCATAACAGATAAAGATATCATGGATGGACCTCCTACTCTATTAAATGTATCTTTATATGGAAACATCAAGATAAGTTTTGGTTCATCCTGTAAAAACTCTAATTTCATTATTTACTCTTTCATCTTGTTTATTATTTAAATCTCAGGATAATCATCTCTTGGAGACTTATAGTTAAAAATCTTCCGACAGATCTGGACATTCTGTATCAGTTGTCCCCATTACTCTCAGTTCATGATTTCTAGTGTTTCTCTAAATTTTGCTACTATTATACTCTTTTTATAACATTATTTCTACAAACCAGAGATTGAATACTATCTAAAGTTGGTTTCTGCAAATATTATAGAGGTCTTTTTTTGTCTAGGAAAACATGCTATAATGATAGAATTGATAGGCGAGAAAAGAGAGAAGCTATGGATTATACAATTGAAGAAAAAGAAACTTTTATGCGAGAGGCCTTAAAGGAGGCAGAGATTGCTCTTGCCCACGATGAAATCCCAATAGGTTGCGTAATTGTAAAGGATGGAGAAATCATTGGTCGGGGGCACAATGCACGTGAGGAGTTGCAACGTGCGGTCATGCATGCGGAAATTATGGCCATCGAGAATGCGAATCTGAGTGAAGAGAGCTGGCGCTTGCTCGACTGCACACTTTTTGTGACTATAGAGCCCTGCGTTATGTGTAGTGGGGCGATTGGGCTTGCCCGTATCCCTAAGGTAGTCTATGGGGCTAAAAATCAGAAATTTGGTGCAGCTGGAAGTCTGTATGATATCTTGACAGATGAGCGTCTTAATCATCGTGTGGATGTTGAGACTGGCATTTTAGAGAGTGACTGTGCTGGCATTATGCAGGAATTTTTTAGAAATCGACGGAAAAAATAATTTCTCTTTTAAAATCTTTGGAAATGTGGTATAATAACTAATGGAGCAACAGTTCTGCGTGAAGCGGGTCAGGGGAGGAATCCAGCAGCCCTAAGCGAGTGTGAATTGTGTGCTCTTTTTTCGTGCTTTTTTCGAATAAATAAGATAAAATAGCCTAGAATAAATGATAATAGAAAAGAGAATAAGATGAAAATTCGTGGTTTTGAATTAGTTTCTAGTTTTACAGATGAAAATTTGCTGCCCAAGCGTGAGACAGCACATGCAGCTGGTTACGACTTAAAGGTTGCTATGCGCACAGTTATTGCTCCAGGAGAGATTGTCTTGGTTCCGACAGGGATCAAGGCTTATATGCAACCGACAGAAGTGCTTTATCTCTATGATCGTTCTTCAAACCCTCGTAAGAAGGGCTTGGTTTTGATTAATTCTGTGGGTGTCATTGATGGAGATTATTATGGTAACCCAGGAAATGAAGGACATATCTTTGCACAGATGAAAAACATTACTGACCAAGAAGTGATTCTTGAAGTTGGGGAACGTGTGGTTCAGGCTGTCTTTGCACCATTTTTAATCGCAGATGGAGATGAGGCAGACGGCGTGCGGACTGGTGGATTTGGATCGACTGGGCACTAAGATGAAGGTTATCTTTGTACGCCATGGAGAGCCAGATTATAGTATGCTTGATAAACTTGAAAATCCGCAACTCTATAGTGGTTTTGGTCGTGATTTAGCACCATTGACAGGAAAAGGTCGCAGTTTGGCAAAAGAAGTTGCTAAAACTGCATGTTTTGGAAAGGCAGAGATTATTATTTCATCGTCTGTGACGAGGGCTTTAGAAACAGCACATTATATAGCAGTTGAAACAGGATTGGACTTATTTGTAGAGCCGTTTTTTCATGAGTGGCGTCCAGACTTAGATGGCACTAACTCTGATTTAACTAGTGTATTGGTAGCTCATGAATATTATCTAAAACATCAAGGAGGTTTATCTGAAGATTCTCCTTATCGCTATGAAACTGATCTAGAGATGCGTCATCGTTTTTTAAAAGCTTTGGAAAAATATAAAAATTATAAAACTATTATCATTGTAACTCACGGAATGCTCATGCGCCAATTTGTACCAGACGAGAAGATTGATTTTTGCCAAGTGATTGAATGTGAGATAGAGATATAGAAAGAGGTTTATTATCGCAAAGAAAAAGGTGACATTTGTGTGTCAAAATTGTGAATATAATTCCCCCAAGTATTTAGGGCGCTGTCCAAACTGTGGGTCTTGGTCTTCTTTTGTTGAGGAGGTTGAGGTTGCAGAGGTCAAGAATGCGCGTGTGTCCTTGACGGGGGAGAAAAGACAGAAAGAAGAAATTTGCGACCGGCTTGCTGCTTGTATCTTCTCGTATCTTTGAGAAGCGTCGGGCTTCTTGCTTTACTAATCCAGATTTAAAAGATTTTTTAGATGAAAACGGTGCTAAAAGCATAGAGTTTATAGGGGTAGATGGCAATGGCTGTGTTAAGGCTTCCGTTTTGGCAGCTACCAAGGAGAATTATCAGGTTTCTGTTGATTTGTCTGCTGTCGGAGTTGCCAACCAGAAGAAATTCTCTAAAAAACTGAAGCAGTGGCAAGATTGGATAGTTTTATGGAGATCTTAATATGAAAATTATTTTTATCCGTCACGGGGAGCCAGATTACCATGAGTTAGAGAAGCGTTCCTATACTGGATTTGGGATGGATTTAGCACCTTTATCTAAGGAAGGACGGCAACAAGCTCAGGACCTTTGCAAAAATCCTTTACTACAAACAGCTGATTTGCTAGTAGCTTCAGCAGTGACCAGAGCTTTAGAAACGGCTTCTTATGTTTCTTGTGCTACGGGACTTCCTTTGAGGGTAGAGCCATTATTGCATGAATGGCAGGTTTATGAAACAGGTATAGAGAACTTTGAAACAGCTAGATGTCTGTTTTTAGAAAACAAGGGCGAGTTGCTCCCAAATTCTCCTGTTCAATATGAGACAACTATAGAGATGAAGTCTCGGTTTCTAGAATCTATGGGCAAGTATCGAGACTATCAGACAGTCGTTGTTGTCACTCATCGAATGCTGATACGGCAGTTTGTGACAAATGAGAAGATTGATTTTTGCCAAGTGATTGAGTGTGAGATAGAGATTTAGAAAGAGGTTTATCATCGCAAAGAAAAAAGCGACATTTGTATGTCAAAATTGTGGGTATAATTCCCCTAAATATCTGGGTCGTTGTCCAAACTGTGGGTCTTGGTCTTCTTTTGTTGAGGAAGTTGAGGTTACAGAGGTCAAGAATGCGCGTGTGTCCTTGACAGGTGAGAAAACCAAGCCCATGAAACTGGCGGATGTGACCTCCATCAATGTCCATCGTACCAAGACGGAAATGGAGGAATTCAACCGTGTACTTGGAGGCGGAGTGGTACCAGGAAGTCTCGTCCTAATCGGTGGGGATCCTGGAATCGGGAAATCGACTCTTCTCCTACAAGTCTCAACCCAGTTGTCTCAAGTGGGGACAGTTCTCTATGTCAGTGGGGAGGAGTCTGCCCAGCAGATTAAGCTACGAGCAGAGCGCTTGGGAGATATTGATAGCGAGTTTTATCTCTATGCAGAGACCAATATGCAGAGTGTTCGAGCTGAGGTGGAGCGCATCCAGCCAGATTTTCTCATCATTGACTCAATTCAAACCATTATGTCTCCAGAGATCTCTGGAGTGCAAGGATCTGTGTCTCAGGTGCGTGAGGTGACGGCTGAGCTCATGCAGCTGGCTAAGACCAATAACATCGCCATCTTTATCGTCGGCCATGTGACCAAGGAAGGAACCTTGGCGGGTCCGCGTATGTTGGAGCATATGGTGGACACGGTGCTTTACTTTGAAGGGGAGCGCCACCATACCTTCCGTATCTTGAGAGCAGTCAAAAACCGTTTTGGTTCCACTAATGAGATTGGAATCTTTGAGATGCAGTCGGGTGGTCTGGTTGAGGTACTCAATCCGAGTCAAGTTTTCCTAGAGGAGCGTTTGGACGGGGCGACTGGTTCGTCAATTGTTGTGACCATGGAAGGGACGCGTCCGATTTTAGCGGAGGTTCAGGCCTTGGTGACGCCAACCATGTTTGGAAATGCCAAGCGTACGACGACAGGGCTTGATTTTAATCGTGCGAGTCTGATTATGGCTGTTTTGGAAAAACGGGCAGGTCTTCTCTTGCAAAATCAGGATGCCTATCTCAAATCTGCTGGAGGTGTCAAATTGGATGAGCCTGCCATTGACTTGGCTGTTGCAGTTGCTATTGCTTCGAGCTATAAGGACAAGCCAACCAATCCTCAAGAATGTTTTGTGGGAGAATTAGGTTTGACTGGAGAAATTCGGCGCGTAAATCGTATCGAGCAACGGATCAATGAAGCAGCGAAACTTGGTTTTACAAAAATCTATGTACCGAAAAATTCCTTGACTGGTATCAAGCCACCCAAGGAAATTCAGGTGATTGGAGTGACGACTATTCAGGAAGTCTTGAAAAAAGTATTCTCATAATCGTTATGGTCAGTTTTAGATGACTAATTATTTTATTGCTAACATTTATTAAAACAAGGAGGAATTTCTTATGAAATTTTCTATGGACAGTCATATGCAATTTCCTTTGGTAGAGTTGTCGCTCAATCAGGGGGAAAACGTCTATATCCAGCGGGGTAGCATGGTCTACCACACACCCAATGTAAGTCTCAATACCCAACTTAATGCGAGTGGTTCTGGTTTGGGGCGTTTTGTCAAAGCTGTAGGACGTTCTATGGTTTCTGGTGAAAGTACCTTCATTACTCAAGCTATTGCAGAGTCTGACAACGGCAACCTTGCTCTAGCACCAGATACTCCTGGTCAAGTGATTGCTCTGGAACTAGGTGAAAAACAATATCGACTGAATGATGGGGCTTTTCTAGCTCTTGATGGTACAGCTTCCTATACTATGGAGAGTCAGTCTATTGGTAAAGCTCTGTTCGGAGGGCAAGGCGGTCTCTTTGTCATGACCACCCAAGGCCAGGGAACTCTCTTGGCTAATGCTTTTGGCTCTATCAAGAAAATTGAACTTCAAAACCAAGAAATAACTATTGACAATGCCCATGTGGTGGCTTGGAGTCAATCTTTGGACTATCATATCCACTTAGAAAACGGCTTCTGGCAGTCTATCGGTACAGGCGAAGGAGTGGTGAACACCTTCCGAGGAACTGGTGAGGTCTACGTACAAAGTCTCAATCTTCAGAGCTTTGCAGGATCGCTCAATAAGTATATCCAAAAAGGTTCATAATATATAAAAAACTAGGACAGAAACCCAAGCTAGAAGCTGGATGTTTCTATCCCAGTTTTTTATATGAAGGTTGACAGCTGACAAGACAAAGAAAAGATGGTAAGATAGGAGATAAATAATTTGGTGTTCAAATTATCTGGTAGACTAGAAAGTGAGTTGTCATGTCCTATTTTGAAAATTTTTTAAAAGCCAATCAAGC
>CAURIB010000073.1:0-8665 GCA_963524795.1 uncultured Streptococcus sp. | reverse complement strand
CTCTGTCCCAACTGAAGACAAAAAAGTAAGAATCGTTATTGACGAAAAATAAGAAAAGCGGGACGGATGTCTCGCTTTTTTTGAAAGGAGCAGGATATGAAGGATTTAACGTTTAGACAATTACAAGACTACTTACTCGAACATTACCAGCAGTCTCGGACTGAGGAAGGTCTTTTTATCAAGCTAGTGGAGGAAGTTGGAGAAGTAGCCGAGGTTTTAAATGGACGTTCTGGACGAAAAGAGGGAGTTCAGGATTCTAACGAGGAACTTGCTAAAGAACTTGCTGATATTATTCACTACACTGTCGCAATTGCGGCCATCAACGACATTGATCTAACAAAGACCATTTTTGAAAAAGACAAAAAGTCAGCTATCAAATATCAACATGAACGAGATTTGGAAGGATATTTAGAAGCCGAAGGTCAGAACTAGCTTTTTCCTCCAACTTGTGAAAATCCCTGGAACGTGATAAAATAAAGGAAGAAACATACACAGGAGATCAAATGAACTATTTTAACGTTGGAAAAATCGTCAATACACAAGGTTTGCAAGGTGAGATGAGAGTCTTATCTGTGACGGATTTTTCGGAAGAACGCTTTAAAAAAGGTGCAGAGCTGGCCTTGTTTGATGAGAAGGATCAATTTGTTAGAACAGTGACTATCGCAAGTCACCGTAAGCATAAAAACTTTGATATCATCAAATTTAAGGATATGTATCACATCAATGATATCGAAAAATACAAGGGCTACAGTTTGAAGGTTGCGGAAGAAAACCTTAATGACCTGGATGAGGGGGAATTTTACTATCACGAAATTATCGGCTTAGAGGTTTACGAAGGTGAAAACTTGATTGGAACCATTAAGGAAATTCTTCAACCAGGGGCAAATGATGTTTGGGTAGTTAAGCGTAAGGGAAAACGTGATCTGCTTTTACCATATATCCCACCGGTCGTCCTCAATGTTGATATTCCTAATAAGCGCGTGGATGTAGAACTCTTAGAAGGGTTAGACGATGAAGATTGATATTTTAACCCTCTTTCCAGAGATGTTCTCTCCACTAGAACATTCTATCGTTGGGAAAGCTCGTGAGAAGGGACTTCTTGACATCCAGTATCACAATTTTCGTGAATATGCTGAAAAGGCCCGTCATGTGGATGATGAGCCATATGGCGGTGGTCAAGGGATGTTGCTACGAGCGCAGCCAATCTTTGATGCCTTTGATGCTATTCAAAAGAAGAATCCGCGCGTGATCCTTTTGGATCCTGCTGGTAAGCAGTTTGACCAGGCTTATGCTGAAGATTTAGCACAAGAAGAGGAACTCATCTTTATCTGTGGTCACTACGAGGGCTATGATGAACGGATCAAAACCTTGGTAACAGATGAGATTTCCCTAGGTGATTATGTCTTGACTGGTGGTGAACTGGCAGCAATGACCATGATTGATGCGACGGTTCGCTTGATACCAGAAGTAATTGGGAAGGAAACCAGTCACCAAGATGATAGCTTTTCATCTGGGCTCCTTGAATATCCTCAGTACACTCGTCCCTATGATTATCGAGGTATGGTGGTTCCAGAAGTGCTTATGAGTGGGCATCATGAGAAGATTCGCCAATGGCGTCTCTATGAAAGTCTCAAAAAAACTTATAAGCGTAGACCAGATTTGTTGGAACATTATGAATTAACAGCAGAAGAAGCTAAAATGTTAGCGGACATTAAAGAAAATACAAATTAAAAGGAGAAGCCTATGCAAGTCATTAAACGTGATGGACAAGTTGCCGACTTTGATCCAGATAAAATCTATCAAGCCATTCTCAAAGCTGCTCAAACTGTTTATGTTTTGACAGATGATTTACGTCAAAATCTAGCTCAGGTAACTAAGAAAGTTGTCTTGGATCTAGAAGAGGCAAAAGTGGAGCGTGCGACGATTAGCATGATTCAATCAATGGTTGAGCATCGCTTGCTTGGTGCAGGTTACATCACTATCGCTGAACACTATATCTCTTACCGTTTGCAACGGGATTTAGAGAGAAGTGGTTACGGAGAACACATTGCTGTTCACCTTCATTTTGAACAAATCCGTTAATAGAAAAGAGTGAGATGAAGAAAACTCATCTCACTCTTTCTTAAATCGATTTTTTTGGGCAGTTTGGACAGTTGAGGGAACAAAACTTATTTTTTGAATATCTGGGATTCGAATAATGCGGGTCATATTTTTTGCAAAATTTTTAACGATAATTTGCTGGCGGTCTGTATCAAATTTGATGATATCCCCTGTAAAACTTGTATCTGAAAAAATAATGTGGACAGCAGTTTTTTTCAGGACTGCCTCTTTAATGGCACTTGTCAGGGAGTCAGCTTTGGAATGATCTGGTTCTTCTCGTTCGTTGAGAAATCCTTGGAATTTTTGTTGAATATGTTTAAATAAATCTTTCATCGGAGCCTCCCTTCTTTTTACCATTATTATATACAATTTTAAAAAAATCTACAAGATTTTACGAATAATCAAGTGAAGACAATTAAAAGGAGAATACAATGGCAGAATTTACATTTGAAATCGAAGAACACTTACTTACGCTCTCAGAGAATGAAAAAGGTTGGACCAAGGAAATCAATCGTGTCAGCTTTAATGGAGCACCAGCAAAGTTTGACATTCGTGCTTGGAGTCCAGACCACACTAAGATGGGGAAAGGAATCACCCTGTCAAACGAGGAGTTTCAAGTGATGGTCGATGCCTTTAAGAATCAATAAGCAATCATGTAAGAATAACCCAAAAGAAGCTGGGAAAACCCGGCCTCTTTTTATTTGCTTGAAAAATAGGATTGAGTACGGAGACGTTGAAGGAGTGGTCGACCGATAAAACTGATGGCAAGGATTTTTGCAAGATCAGGAATGATAAAGGGAATGACACCGACAGCTAGTGCTTTATCAAAAGGCATACCAGCAAGGAAGTGGAGGCTGAGAATACCACCAACAAAAACAAGGGAATCTCCCAAGAGATTTGCAAGAAAGATACGAATATAGCCACTTTTCTTATGGATAAGATAGGACGTAAGTCCAGCATAGACAAGGTCAAACCAAAGATAGCCAGCGCTTGGACCTACCAAAACATGAAAACCAGCTCCCCCACTGGCAAAGACAGGAATACCGATAGCACCCAGCAAGAGATAGAGACCAACAGAAAGAACGGCTTCCCTAGGTCGAAAAACAGTAGCGATGAGTCCGATAGCAAAATTTTGAAGAGTAAATGGAACAGGTCCAATTGGGATACTGATTTGGGCTAATACTGCAATCAGAGCAGCTCCAATAGCAGGAATTGCGTAAATATGTGCTTTTTTCATAATAGTTAACCTCTTTTTTAATTTATAGTAACTATTATACTGCAAGGAAGATGATTGTCAACCTATTTTGTGAATAAAGGTTACAAATTTGTAACGGCCGATTTAGACAAAAAAGTCGGCTTGGATTTTTTTAAAACACTGATAAATCTTATCAGTAATAAAAAGAGTAGCCTTATGGAGCTTGGCTACCATATAGTGAAAATTCTTAGAAATCCTGATGGCATGCTATTTTTAAGTGTTTTATAATTTGCTCTAATAAAAGAAAAAGATTGAAGAAAATGGTCCTAAATAGGCTTTTTCTTCAATCTGAGTGACCAAGATGGTCTCTTTTTGTATTAACGCATGGTCACAAATTCTTCTGAACCTGTAGGATGGATAGCGACCGTTGCATCAAAGTCAGCTTTAGTAGCTCCCATCTTGATTGCTACAGCAAAACCTTGAATCATTTCATCAACACCGTAGCCGATACCATGAAGGCCAACTACCTTTTCGTTCTCACCAGCTGTAACTAGCTTGAAGCGAGCTTCTTGACGGTGGCTAGTTACTGCTGAATACATAGAAGCAAATTTTGAAGTATAAACTTTAATGTTTTCTTGTCCATACTCTTTGATAGCTTCTTCCTCAGTTAGACCGACAGTTCCGATTGCTGGGTGAGAGAAGACAACAGTTGGAATAGTAGTGTAGTCCATTTTAGCATTGGTTTTACCGTTGAAAAGTCTTTCGGATAGGGTACGACCAGCCTTGATTGCGACAGGAGTAAGTTCTTTCTCACCTGTGACATCTCCAAGAGCGTAGATACCATCAACGATAGTGTTTTGATATTCATCAACCTGGATAAAGCCACGTTCATTGAGGGTAACACCAGCTTTTTCAAGTTGAAGTCCTTCAACGTTTGGACGGCGACCAGTTGCCCAGATAACCTGACTGGCAGTGTGGCTGCTACCATCTTCAAAATGAATCCTAATACCTTCTTCGGTTTTTTCAAGTTTTGCTGGAACCTTATGGGTGTGGAGGTTTAATCCAGTATTTTCCATTTCTTGAACCAAGCTCTCAACAATATAGCTATCAAATCCACGAAGTGGACGCTCACGACGGACGAATAAATCAGTCTGTACACCAAGGGTATGGAGCACGCCAGCTAATTCGACAGCAATGTAACCAGCACCTAAAATGGCTACAGATTCAGGCAATTCTTCCCAGGCAAAGACATCATCAGAACTACCACCTAGTTCAGCACCAGGAATGGCAGGGATATGAGGATGGGCCCCAGTTGCAATCACGATGTGCTTAGCACGGATCAACTCACCATTGACACTGACTGTATGAGCATCAACAAACTCGGCACGTCCTTCAATCAAATCAACTCCGTTACGCTTAAAGCTTCCACCATAAGAAGAACGAGCACGGTCAATATAGGCTTCACGATTCTTACGAAGCGTTGCGTAATCAAATTGATTCCCAGTACTTGTAAAACCATAGTCAGGTCCATATTTGTGGATACTCTCTGCGATTTGAGCACCGTACCACATGATTTTCTTGGGAACACAGCCCAAATTTACACAAGTTCCACCTAATTTCTTTTCCTCAATGACTGCAGCTTTTGCCCCGTGTTCACCAGCACGATTCATGGTAGCAATTCCCCCGCTACCTCCTCCAATGGCGATAATATCATATTCTCTCATAGAAAGCTCCTTTACTTGTTTTCTAGTCATATTCTATCTTTTTTTGGGAGTCAATGCAAAAATCTGCTACGCTTAAAAATTTTAAGAAAATGCTTGCAAAAATAAAAAAGAAAGTGTATTATATAACTAATACAACAATAAAAGGATCTTACAAATAAATTTGGATTGTTAGAAATAAATTGTCCATTTTTGGGACTTGTGCTATAATCTTAATATATATTTGTAAAGAAGGAGTTCTTATGAAAAGAAAGAAAACAGCCAAGAAATGGCCTTTATATACTGCTATTGGGGTTGCAACAGCCCTCGTAATTGGTGCTGGAGCTATTCTCCTATTTAGACAACCAAACCAAAGTGCAGCAATTGACGAATCTGCTAAAATCGCTGTAGCAAAAGAGGGAACGGTTGCTTCATCGGTTCTTCTATCGGGTAGTATAACTGCTCAAAAAGAACAATATGTTTATTTTGATGGTAGCAAGGGAGATTTGGATGAGGTTCTAGTTTCAGTTGGTGACAAGGTCAGCGAAGGACAGGCTCTCGTCAAGTATAGTAGCACAGAAGCTCAGGCTGCCTATGATGCTGCCAGTCGTGCAGTTGCTAAAGCTGACCGTCATATCAATGAATTGAATGAGGCTCGAAATACTGCTGCAGCAACACCTGTGCTCCCTCAGGCAGGGATTGAAGGCGCTACGGACCAAGCCCAAGCGCAATCTTCTACATCAGCTACAGCTTCTATTGATTCACAAATCAGTGATGCCCGTGATGTTCGTGCAGACGCAGTGGCACAACTTGAAAAAGCCCAGGCTCAGTTGGATGCTGCTACAGTTTTGAGTACTGTAGAAGGTACAGTTGTTGAAGTCAATCGCAATGTTTCAAAATCTCCAACAGGAAATAGCCAAGTCTTGGTGCATATCGTTAGTAACGACAATTTGCAGGTCAAGGGCGAGCTTTCTGAGTACAACCTTGCCAATCTTTCTGTAGGCCAAGAAGTTACCTTTACTTCAAAGGTTTACCCAGATAAAACTTGGAATGGTAAGATTAGCTATATTTCAAATTATCCAAAGAACAGTAGCGAAGCAAGTAGTAGCTTAGCTGGTTCAAACTCAGGATCTAAGTACCCATATACGGTCGATGTAACTAGTGAAATTGGCGATTTGAAGCAAGGATTTACTGTTAGTGTTGAAGTCAAGAATAAGAGCAAGGCCTTGATCGTTCCAATTTCGAGTGTAGTTATGGAAGAAGACAAAAACTATGTTTGGATTCTTGATGAAAATCAAAAGGCCAAAAAAGTTGAAGTTGGATTGGGCAATGCGGACGCAGAAAACCAAGAAATCACATCTGGTTTGACAGATGGAGCAAAAGTCATCAGTAATCCGACAGCTTCCTTAGAAGAAGGGAAAGAGGTGAAGACTGATGAAGCAACTAATTAGCCTCAAAAATATCTGCCGTAGCTATCGAAATGGTGACCAAGAACTTCAAGTCCTTAAAAACATTAACCTAGAAGTTCAAGAGGGAGAATTTGTAGCTATCATGGGACCATCCGGTTCAGGTAAGTCAACCCTCATGAACACCATTGGGATGTTGGATACTCCTACAAGTGGTCAGTATTTTCTAGATGGCAAAGAAGTAGCTGGTCTGGGTGAAAAACAATTAGCCAAGGTTCGAAATCAAGAAATCGGATTTGTCTTTCAACAATTCTTTCTCTTGTCTAAAATGAATGCCCTCCAAAATGTCGAACTTCCTCTGATTTATGCAGGAGTTGGTGCTTCAAAGCGTCGCAAATTAGCAGAAGAGTATCTGGAAAAGGTTGAGTTGACAGAGCGGAGCCATCACTTACCTTCGGAGTTGTCAGGTGGTCAGAAGCAAAGAGTTGCCATAGCGCGTGCACTTGTTAACAATCCTTCGATTATCTTGGCAGATGAGCCTACTGGAGCTTTGGATACTAAAACTGGAAATCAGATCATGCAACTCTTAGTTGAATTAAATAAAGAAGGAAAAACCATTATTATGGTAACGCATGAGCCTGAAATCGCTGCTTACGCTAAGCGTCAAATTGTCATCCGTGACGGTATCATTTCGTCTGACAGTGCTCAAGTAGAAAAGGAGGAAAACTAAGATGCAGAATCTTAAATTTGCCTTTTCATCTATCATGGCTCACAAGATGCGGTCCTTCTTGACCATGATCGGGATTATCATCGGTGTATCCTCCGTTGTCGTGATTATGGCCTTAGGTGATTCCATGTCTCGTCAGGTCAATAAAAATATGACCAAGTCCCAGAAAGATATCCATGTCTTTTTCTCACCTACAAAGAGTAAGGACGGTTCCTTTACACAAAGACAATCTGCATTGACCTTGTCTGGTGGTCGAGAAGAAGATTTTGTTGAACCACCAAAACCACAAGAAGCTTGGGTTAAGGAAGCTGCTAAGCTCAAGGGAGTGGATAGTTACTATGTGACCAACTCAGCCAATGTGACCTTGACCTATAAGGATAAAAAGGTGGAACACGCTAACATGACTGGTGGGAATGTCACTTATATGAATGCGGTCGAAAATGAAATCATTGCAGGTCGAAGTCTTAGAGCACAAGATTATAAGGATTTTGCAAACGTGATCATTTTAGATGAAGAACTTGCCAATAGCCTTTTTGGTTCAGCACAAGAAGCTCTCAATCAGATTGTTGAAGTAAATGAAATCAGTTACCGTGTTATTGGTGTTTATGCAAGTAAAGAAGCTAAGGCTGCAAAAACCTTTGGTGTCGGAGGACTACCAATTACGACTAATATTTCTCTTGCGGCAAATTTTAACACGGATGAGATTTCAAATATTGTCTTTCGCGTTAACGATACGAGCTTGACTCAGACTTTAGGTCCAGAATTGGCTAGAAGAATGACGGAGATTGCAGGGCTCCAACAAGGTGAGTATCAGGTAGGAGATTCGTCTGCTGCCTTCCAAGAAGTTCAACAACTTTTTGGCTTCATAACAACGATTATTAGTGCCATTGCGGGTATTTCCCTCTTTGTTGGTGGTACCGGTGTTATGAACATTATGCTTGTTTCGGTGACAGAGCGTACCCGTGAGATTGGTCTACGAAAAGCACTAGGAGCAACTCGGGCGAATATTCTGGTTCAATTCTTGATTGAATCCATGATTTTAACCTTATTAGGTGGGGTCATCGGTCTTCTGCTTGCTGCAGGAGTGACCATGCTTGCAGGTGTTCTTCTTCAAAACTTGATTGCAGGAATCGAAGTTGGAGTATCTATCCCAATCGCTCTCTTTAGTTTAGCGGTCTCAGCTGGTATTGGTATGATATTTGGTGTTCTACCAGCCAATAAGGCTTCTAAGCTAGATCCGATCGAAGCTCTTCGCTATGAATAAGATAATCAAGATGAAAAACAAGATGGACATTTGTCTGTCTTGTTTTTGTATGGATTTCCTTATCGATAATCACTAAAAATATGATATAATGAAGTGTTAGAAAAACAGGTTTCATTTGCCTGGAAAGGAAATATTATGTCTGAAAAGAATTTTTATATTACAACACCGATTTACTATCCATCTGGTAAACTTCATATCGGTTCTGCCTACACAACTATCGCATGTGATGTCTTAGCACGTTACAAACGCCTGATGGGCTACGATGTCTTTTAT
>CAURIB010000072.1:0-8922 GCA_963524795.1 uncultured Streptococcus sp. | reverse complement strand
ACTAGCAAGAAAATCATCAACAAATAAAGAAATGGATTTTTTATGAAACCATTATTTTGTTTTTGCATTCAACAACTTACCCTTCTATTTTGAGTAAACTTCCTCTTTCAATACGCCTACATAAGGAAGGTTACGGTAATTTTCATTATAGTCTAGACCATAGCCTACAACAAACTCGTTTGGTATTGTAAAGCATGTATAATCTGCTTCAATTTCGACAGTGCGTCCCTCTGGTTTATCCAACATAGTCACAATCTTAACAGAGGCTGCTTCTCTTGCAGTAAACATATCTCTCAAGCTCTTCAAAGTTTGACCAGTATCAATAATATCTTCTACAAAGACAACATGTCGACCTTTAATATCTTGAGTTACGTCTTGTTTAATATTAATGACACCACTACTTACAGTCCCACCATGATAGCTAGAGACCATCATAAAGTCCATTTCAAGATGTGTATCAATATATTTCACCAATTCTGCCATAAAAGGAATAGAACCTTTTAGAATTCCAACTAAAATCGGATTTTTACCCTCATAATCTTTTGTCAACTGAGCACCCAATTTTTTAGCTGCTTCTGTAATTTCATCTTGTGAAATCAAAATTTTCTTGATATCTTGTTCTAACATGATTTTACCTATCTATTTTTTCTATATAAAGTACAGTGTTCATTATATCATTTTTCATTTTTTTACTCAAATCACTAGTTTCAATTCCTAAAACTGAACAAATTTGACCTGATTGCTCAATGATTATCACTTTTTCCCGTTTTTCTTTAGGGATTTTTAAATCAATAAAAAGTCGTCTTAGTTTTTTTCGATGTCCATTTTTCATTAGATAGTCACCTGAATGACGGTGCCGTAAAATTAAGGATGTTTCCCGTGAAACATATATTTTTTGAACTCTATCTCCTTCTAAAGGAAGTCCAAATGAAAATAGATATCCTTCATAGTGAACTTGGTTTAGATAGTCTAACATACACTCAATGTTTTTTTCATCAGACTTTGGTCTGATTTTACAAATCTGAAAGTGATCGTATTCCTTTACAAGCTCATAACCATTTTTTAAACGATGGCGATATTGACTCTTGGTTCTCAATATATGATGGATCTGTTGAAATTGTTCTCTTGTTACATTTAAGTTTGCGAATCGACCAAGATAGTGTTGCAATAAAATTCGTTGTGTTTCTTCTGAAAAAGGTAAAAACTGAGTTAAATCTTCAATATCTACTGTTTGAGATAATTCACCGATAGCTGTCTGATAGTCAGATACTTCTTTTCCAAATTCTAGCAAAGCTTTTCTAACTTGAAGATTCTCTGTTTCAAGCTGCGGTAAATAGAGATTGCGAACACGGTTGCGAAAATAGTGATTTTCCTGATTTGTGTCATCCTCAAAATGTTCAATTTCAGGAAATTCCTTCTTATAGAAAGAGAGTAAGGGACGAATTAATTCTCCCCTATCAAATTTTTGCTTCTCTTTAATAGCCGATAGATGATGTAACCTAGTGCCCCTGATCAATCTCATAAAAATCGTTTCAACCTGATCATCTGCATGATGAGCCGTTACAAGAGCAGTAGAGGATGTTTCTCTCATCACATCTCTAAAAAATTCATAGCGAAATTGACGAGCTCTCGATTCTGTAAAAACTCCAGAGAAGTTAGCTACATAAATTGGAACTCCAGCTTGTTCAGCTAGTTTTCTTAATTCATGTTCTTCATTATCTGACTCTAGTCGTTGTTTATGATTGACATGAGCTAAAAGAAGCTCAATACCAAGTTCCTTTTTATAAGTTGATAAAAGGCGAAACAGAAACATCGAATCAAGTCCACCAGATAAGGCTATTACAACTTTTGAATGATCTTTAAAATAACTTTTTTCTAGAAAATGATTTAAAAAATCTCGGTCTCTCATTTCAGGACCTCATAGACATCCTTGGCAATTTTAGAAATGGTATCATAATCTGAATTTTTGGTAAAGATAGAAATAATGAAAGGAGAATTTGAATAAACTAGAGCAGTGTCATGCTTGTATTCGTCTGCATCACCAATTTTATGGGCTACACTCACAGAAATATCTTTTGCAATCCGCTGATTGTCAAACGCTGTTTGCGATAGAGATTCTAAAACATAACCATTTTGATTATAGATAGCCTCCATAACCTGACCCGCCATTTTAGCTGATGCTAACTTATCTGTTACATCCCACTCTTCACCTGAAATTCTAGCCATCTCTTTTTTAAAGGCTTCATCTGATTTATTTGTAACATAATATCCAAGAATGTTGTGGGCTACATTATCAGATTCTTTCGCTGTTTTTGATATCAAATCTTTGATGGTGTATTCTTTGTTGTCTGCTGTTTTAGGAAGACTTCCACTACCTTCAGGCTTATAAGAACCCGAGAAATCATTTACTTCAGAAACGTACTTCAATTTCGTGTCAAGTTGGTAATCACCTTGATTGATTTTTTCTTGAACATAATAAAGATAGGGTAATTTCATAACACTTGCAGCATACATTTTATGATTTTCATTAATCCCAGCTTCCTTACCTGTGCTCAATTGTTTAACATAAATAGAAAACTGTTCATTTTGATAATTTTCAGACAGTAACTCTTGTACTTTCTGGATACGATTATCATCTTGAGAAATAGAATCATTAGAAACCCAACCAATTTGTTTAATATGTAAAAATTCCCGTCCCTCAGCAAACACTGACATATCCACTTCAATCTCTTGATAAGGAGCTAAAGTAGTTGTTTTTTCTATTTGATCATAGGGACTATTGTAAATGAAAAATCCAGGTTCTAACCATACTTTTTGGGATAGAGAATTTATTTTTGATGCATCATATAGAAGTCTTTTGTCTGCAGCAACAAACTGATTATTAGATAATTTAAAGACAGGCTGACCTTGTCCATTTAACCGCCATTCTGTCACGGATAATGTTGTCTCTGCATTGACTTTCCCTGACTCTTTTATCAAATCATCTGAAGCATAAATGGACGTTTCACCATAAAATTTTGGAGATTCTATAGTATCTTGATAATAAAAATGATACGAAGCATGAGTTAAGGAATAAACTTCTTGATTTTGAATGATAACTGGATTCTCAGTGCTTACTACTTGGACACTTTTAAAGAAAATAGGAAGTAGTAATATCACTAAAAATTTACGCATTCTTCTTTTCCTCTTCTTCCTGAAGTCGTAACAGATGATTTTTTTGAGCTAACTCTTCTAATTTTTCATCTGATTGACTTAAAAATTGTTCAACAATATCTAATAAATTTTCCATATTCTATTACCTAGGAAGCAAGTCCGGAATAGTATAAACTTCTTCCCATGATTTTGAATAATAATATTTTGCACGCAAATACTTGGCTGCGTATGTTTCGTCCTTTAATTTGGTTGCAAGATTTGATTCTTTATCTTTTTCATCGCTCAATTCTTGATACTGTTTTTTCAGATCGGCTAACTGTTGGCGACGTTCAAGTAGTTGCTGATAACTTTGAGTCAAATTATAGGTTGGTAGGATGAACAACAACATAATCAAAATCAAAACCCAGCCCATAAAACGATTTCGTCTTTGTCGTTCTTCCATCAAGTATTTACGACGTTGGTGTTCATTTTGAATAAAAGAATTATTCATTTGCACAATTTTTTTATACATCGTTTTCTACCCTTGTTTCGCTGATAATTTCATACATACTTGCAGCATCTTCTTTTTTAGTGCTATCTTTCATTTCTAACACTTTTACGAGCAACAATTTATTTCCAAAACGAATTTCAACTTGGTCATTGATTTTTAAATCTGTAGAGCTCTTAGCAAGAATACCATTTACCTTGATACGTCCCTTATCTGCAACTTCCTTAGCCACTGTACGGCGCTTAATAATTCTTGATACTTTTAAATATTTATCTAATCTCATCTTTATTACCTCAAATTATTATTGTACCATTTTTATCACTTTTATAGAAGAAAAATGTCATACCTAATTTGACTCTTTTAAATTTTTTATAGCCACTAGGGATTCAGCAAAAGTCAACAATCCTTCTAAAATTTCATAATCTTTTTTATTTCGAATATCAAATACAACTTCAATTAAACCTTGATTTTCTGAAATATTGGCCTTCAAACTTGTCTGAGATAGAGCCTGGAAATAATCTTGTGTTAAAAATAGTTGCTGCGAAATTTTTTCAAATTGAATGACAAGTTTATTATTTTTCCTTTCAACACGATTGACAAACACTTTATCAAGGTAAGCTTTTACTAATCCAATTTCTAATAGATAAGCAACTACATCAGGATATTCTCCAAAACGGTCTATCAACTCATCTTGTAATTCTTCGTAGTTGACACGATTGGCAATTTGACGAATTCTCTTGTAAATTTCAATTTTATGCCGTTCATCTGAAATGTACTCATCCGGAAGATAAGCATCAATTTGTAGAATTAACTCAGCATTTCCTTTTTCACGTTTCTTGTCAGTTCCATTTTTCTTAGCAATTGCTTCTTCCAGTAACTGAGAATACAGTTCAAAACCAACTGAATCAATAAAACCGGACTGCGAACTTCCCAAAAGATTACCCGCTCCACGGATAGACAAATCACGCATGGCAATTTTGAAACCAGAACCTAGTTCAGTAAAACCTTTGATGGCCTCTAATCTTTTCTCAGAAACTTCTGTCAAGGTTTTATCTGGACGATACATGAGATAAGCATAGGCAATTCGATTACTACGACCAACCCGACCTCTTAATTGATACAAGGTTGACAATCCCATATGATCTGCATTTTCAATAAATAAAGTATTTGCATTTGGAATATCAACTCCTGTTTCAATGATTGTAGTGGTTACTAAAATATCATATTCACCTTCAATAAAATCAAGTAGCGTATTCTCCAAACGAATTTCACTCATTTGTCCATGAACAAAACCAATTGAAGCTTCTGGAATCAACTCTTGTAACTCTGAAACTTTCTTTTCAATCGTGTCAACTTTGTTGTAAAGATAGTAAACTTGACCACCACGATCCATTTCTCTCAATACAGCATCACGAATGACACGATCATTTTGTTCAAGAACATAGGTTTGAACAGGATATCGATTTGTTGGAGGAGTCTCTATGACCGATAAATCTCGGATACCCAGCATAGACATATGAAGAGTTCGAGGAATTGGTGTAGCTGTCAAGGTTAAGACATCAACCTTCTTTTTTAATTCCTTCAAAGCTTCCTTATGCTTAACACCAAATCGTTGTTCTTCATCAATAATCATCAACCCCAAATCAGCAAACTCAACATCTTTAGATAAAACTCGATGAGTTCCTATCAAAATATCTACTTGACCTTTTTTCAATTTTTCAAGTGTTTCAGTCTGTTCTTTCTTACTTCTAAAACGACTTAAAACATCTACATTGACAGCAAATTGCTCAAATCTTTCCTTAAAATTACTATAATGTTGCTGAGCAAGAACGGTAGTTGGTACTAAAACAACAACCTGTTTATGATCATTGACAGCCTTAAATGCAGCTCGCATGGCCACCTCAGTCTTACCAAAACCAACATCTCCAACTAAAAGTCGGTCCATCGGTTGAGGAGCTTGCATATCTTTTTTGATTTCATCTATACTTCGAAGTTGATCTTCAGTTTCAACATAGGGGAAAGCCTCATCAAAAGCAACCTGATCTTCATCATCTTTTGAAAATGCAAAACCTTTAAGTTGACTTCTCTCGGCATATAACTTAATCAAGTCATCTGCAATATCTTCAACTTGACTCTTTACTTTTTGCTTGGCTTTTTTAAAACGTCCATCGTTAAGTTTGTTTAACTTTGGAGCCTTACCATCACTAGAGACATACTTAGAAAGAGTCTGTATCTGCTCTACAGGGATGGAAATACGGTCTCCATTTTGATATAGGACACTTACGTAGTCTCGATGAATTCCTTTGATTTCAATCGTTTCAATCCCTAAATATTGACCAATACCATGAATTTGATGAACAACATAATCTCCTTTTTGGAGCTCATTATAGTCCTTTAATCTCTCAGCATTACTGATATTTTGTCTTCTATATTTCCGTTTAATCTTCTTTTTGAAAATTTCATATTCAGTGATAAATACGAGATTCTCATCTACAAAATGAAAACCATGACGAAGATTTCCTTCAACAAGATTGACAGTTCCTTTACAGATTTCACTTTGATTACTATTGTCAACTTTAATGCTATATTCATCAAGAATTGCTGACAGTTTCTTTAGTTCAGTTTTGCTACTTGATTGAAGAACAATCGTATACTTCAATTTTTTATAGCGTTCAATTTCTTCTTTCAGAAAAGAAAATTGATTAAAGAACTCCTGCATAGGATACTGATTAAATTGATACAGATGATCAAATTTTAGATTTCCAAGCCCTTTTTGGAAATTTGAAAAGAAACTAGCTGGTAAATATTTTTTGAATTGACTTTCTACATCAGCAAAATATTGTAAACTTGACACCGTTTTACTATTTTGTAAATCTTCTGTAAAGTAACTAGCAGTTTCCTTATCAAAAGCATCGTACTGATTGATGATTTTTTGAAAATCATCAAAGATAATGGGCACTTGATTCAAATAGTCTATCAAGGTCCACTGTTTTTTATACAAAACAGATAAAAACTTTCGAATATCTGCATGAAGAACTTGCTCTTTCGTACAACTAAAAACTTCTTCTAAGTAAGACTTTAAAGTTGGAGAAAGTGCCTTATCAATCTCATGTTCTAAAAATTTCTGGCCACGCTGATAATCTTCAAAAGTTAGTAAAATATCACTTGCTGGATATATCAGTACTTTAGACTGACTGTCTTTAGAAAGCTGAGTTTCAGTATCAAATTCTCTTATACCATCAATTTCATCACCAAAAAATTCTATTCGGTAAGGAGATACTTGTGAGGTTTCAAAGATATCTAGAATATCTCCACGAAGGCTAAATTCTCCCTGACTTTGAACTTGTGTAACTTTCTTATAACCAAGAGAAATTAAGTGATTTTTTAATTCTCTTTGTTCGCATTCCTGGCCCACTTGAAGTTCTAAGATACTATTATCAAAAACTTGAGGATTTGGTAAGAATACCCGACTAGCTACGACGTTACAAACTAAAATCCCTCTTTGAGACTTATCTCGTAGAAACCGCAGAGCTTCAACCCGAGAAAAAATCTTTTCCTGAGATGATACCAAAAATTCGACCATTGGTGAATCATCTACTAGAAATGGATAAACCAGATCCGAACCTAGTATAGAGATTAGATCATTGACCAGACGCTCAGCCTCTCCATATGTAGAAGTCATCACTAAAACCTTATCCTGACTCTTCAGACTACTAGCAATAGTTAAAGATTTTGCTGATCCAGAAAGACCTAGCAATAATTGTCTTTGTTTCTGTGGTAGGTTCTCATGCCAAGATAGGATTTGTTTATTCTCTAAAAAGAAATCGATTAATGCCATTTCCTTACCCATTATATTTCTGCATCGTCTTTTCAAAGTTTTTTTCTTGTAAATAATAATTTACAGCATCGTCAACCTTGTCAATCGACTGTAAAATACCAATATAATCTTCTTGATCAAACTTACTCAAAACATGATGAACTACTGACATTCCTTTTTTAGGTCTTCCAATGCCAATCTTTACACGATTGAAAACCTGTGTACCAATATGTTGAATAATCGACTTAATTCCATTATGACCACCAGCTGATCCTTTAGCACGAAGACGAATTTTTCCGACTTCCATGTCAAGATCATCGTAAATAATCAGTAAATCTTCAATATCTAAACCATAGTAGGTTAACAAAGCATGAACAGCTTTTCCACTTTCGTTCATAAAGGTGGTTGGTTTTACCAGATAAATTTTTTCACCATTAAGGAAAAATGAAGCTAATTCAGCTTGGAATATTTTATCGTGTGTAAAGGATACATTCTGTTTTTTTGCTAGTTGATCAATCAGCATAAAACCAACGTTGTGTTTGGTTTCAAAATATTTATCTCCTGGATTTCCCAATCCTACAAGCAATTTTGTCATTTTAATTTCCTTTCAAAAGTCAAAAGGGTTGGAATTTTTTTCCAACCTAATTGACATTATTTTAAATATTGATTAAACGTTAAAGCGGAATTCCATAATATCGCCATCTTGCACGACATATTCTTTTCCTTCTTCACGCAAACGTCCAGCTTCTTTTACAGCCTTTTCAGAGCCATATTTTACCAAATCGTCATAAGACATGGTCACTGCACGAATAAATCCTTTTTCAAAGTCAGAGTGGATGATACCAGCTGCTTGAGGAGCTTTCATGCCACGTTTAAAGGTCCATGCACGAACCTCTTTTTCACCAGCTGTGAAGTAAGTTCCAAGTCCTAGTAGATGATAAGCAGCTCGAGTCAACTTATCTACACCTGATTCTGTCAATCCAATGGCTTCAAGAAACTCTTTTTTATCTTCATCGTCTAACTCAGAAATTTCTTCTTCAGCACGTGCAGAAATAACCACTACCTCTGCATTTTCTGTTGCTGCGAATTCACGAATTTGCTTCACATAATCGATAGATTCTGGGTCTCCAACCACATCCTCATCAACGTTAGCTACATAAAGAACAGGTTTGGTTGTCAAAAGGAAAAGACCTTTGACTACTTTTTGCTCTTCATCTGTAAATTCAATGGTACGAGCTGATTTACCGTCTTCAAGGACAGGTTTAATCTTTTGGAGAACGTTAAATTCTGCAACTGATTCCTTATCTTTTTGCGTACGTGCCATCTTTTCCACACGCGCATAGCGTTTATTGACTGATTCTAAGTCAGCAAGAATCAACTCTAGATTAATAGTATCGATATCTGCTAGCGGATCCACAAAGGCATCTTCACGACCTTGCTCACGCATGACATTTTCATCATCAAA
>CAURIB010000071.1:0-9034 GCA_963524795.1 uncultured Streptococcus sp. | reverse complement strand
TGGAGCTGGCTCGTCGCCTACTGTACCGATTGCAGCTGTGTATTCTGGCAACTCGTTTTTAGCGGCTTCTACTGCATTGACGCCACCCTCAAATTCTGGGACTTCTGCTACTGGAGCTGGCTCGTCACCTGCTGTACCGATTGCAGCTGTGTATTCTGGCAACTCATGATTAGCGGCTTCTACTGCATTGACTCCGCCCTTGAATTCTGGGACTTCTACTACCGGAGCTGGCTCATCACCTGCTGTGCCGATTGAATCTGTGTATTCTGGCAACTCATGCTTGGCAGCCTCTACTGCATTGACGCCACCATCAAATTCTGGAACTTCTACTACCGGAGCTGGATCGTCGCCTACTGTGCCGATTGCATCTGTGTATTCTGGCAACTCATTCTTAGCTGCTTCTACTGCATTGACACCACCATCAAATTCTGGGACTTCTACTACTGGAGCTGGTTCATCGCCTACTGTGCCGATTGCCTCTGTGTATTCTGGCAACTCGTTTTTAGCGGCTTCTACTGCATTGACTCCGCCCTCAAATTCTGGCACTTCTACCACTGGAGCTGGTTCGTCACCTACTGTGCCAACTGCCTCTGTGTATTCTGGCAACTCATGCTTAACAGCCTCTACTGCATTTACGCCGCCCTCAAATTCTGGGACTTCTACCACTGGAGCTGGCTCATCACCCTTACTTGTAGTAATGGCTGGTTTGACCTTAACTTCAACAACTCGATCTTGCGCCTCTGTCGTATCCGTATGAACAGTGGTACGGTTAGATCCTAGAACCTCAACATAATCAACTCTTTCACCCTTCTTACCTTCTGAGATTACACGTCGTTCATCTTGAGCTAAATCATTGTTTTCACGAATAATTTCCTTAAATGGAATTTCGGTCTTGACAACTTCTAAACTTGGTCGTTCGAGAACAGGACTTTGGTCACCTTCTTCAGGAACAATACGGTGACTAGGTTTGAAATGAATACGATATTCCTTGACAAGACTACCATCCTTAGCAAGAAGACGAACAAGGCTAGGAAGGTTATCCTGACTAGACTCAACAACCGTTGTCACACCGTGACCACTTGCTTGAGCAGTCACCTGTGATTTAGTGCCATTTAAGCTCACTGTATAATCTGAAACCGCAGGATCAAAGTTTTCTAATGCTTTTCCAGCAACTGAAATGGTCACTGAAGGAGTTTCCTCATCTCTTGCTTTAGCAGGAGAGTAAGCACTAAATTCGACCATTGCTAGACCATTAGTTGTCGATTTACGAGTCATGCGTGCTCGAATAGCTGTTGTCTGAATTGGATCAAAGGTAAATTCGATTGGTTTACCAGCCACGATTTCTCCAGATGCCTTATAAGGAATTTCTTGCCAGTTTTCTGCCTTGTTAAATGGATGATCCGCATTTTCTTCATAACGAGAAATGGTGCTTGGTTCTGTATAGGCAGGACCAACATATCTTTCCAGTACCAGTTTTGCTGGTGCGTCTGTTCCACTGTCTTTAAAGAACTGAATAGCTACTTTTCCAACAGACTGAGGTGTAATCTGACCATTCTTCTTAAAGAGAATTCCCACAGATGTTTCTTGGTCTTTCGGAGTTCGAGACCAGTTAGTCCAACGTCCATCCTCGTTAAAGTGACCATCGTTGATATAGAAAATCTTATCCCGAGAAGCTGCTTGTGTATCATTTGTAGTAGATGCAAAGGCTTTAGAATCTGTCGCATTATTGCTTGCATTCTCAGAGATAACTTGATTACCTTTTGTAACAACTGTTACTTGCATCTTGGTTGTTAAGTCTGTTCCTAGAACATGACCAAGGACTTCAAAGTTACCTTCTTGGGCAGTCGCATGTTCTGGAATTGCATCCCATTGGACAGCAAGGTTAGCTTTAACCCAGCCAGCTTGTGATGGATAGTAGACTGTTACTTCGGCAGGCAATTGAAGTTGATCACCAACATTCAAGGTCTGGGCACTATTTTCCGCAGCTACTGGTTGTGTTGACTCTTTTTCGTCATCACGGAAGATACGATATTCTTTAAGAACAGTTCCATCCTCAGCTTTCAAAATAAGACGTGTCGCACCTTTTTCACTTGTTGCAGGAACAACCGTTACCAAACCGTTGTTGCTGGCTGTGGCAGTGATTTCCTTGCTTGCTTGAGGAATATAATAATCTGTCTTAGATGGATTGAAATGCTCAAGCTTCTTGCCATCTACTTGGATAGAAATTTCTGAGCTGGTAGCACTTGGAACCTTACTTCCTAAGATAGTGATTTCTGTTAAACCAACACCAGCCTTTCCATCAGCCTTCTTCATACGCATACGAACAGCATAAGTTTCAACCTTATCAAATGTAAAGTGGTTAGTTTGGCTTGCGGATAATTGTCCTGGAGCTTTGAGATGTTCAACTTCCTTCCAGTTGGCAGCATTGTTGAATGGATGCTTGGTATCTCCTTGAGCATGATTGACATCGTTTGGAAGATCTGGAACTTCTTGACCAACATAATATTCGATGACATATTCTTTTGGAAGTCCGATTGCACCATCTGTATAGAAATCAACGGAAAGATTATCGACAAATCGTTTGGTCAAATCACCTGAATTACCAAACAAGATAGACGCCCAATCATTATCTGTACCTGTTTGCCATGTAGTCCATCGATTCTTAACATCTGTATTGGCTCTTGAAACTGTCAAGTCGTTCAGGGTACTTGCCGAATCATCCCCACCCGTATTGGATACAATAGCAGCTGGCAATTGAGAACCAGTCCACTGTTTAGAGATATTATTTCCAGCAACAACTTGACTAGAAACACGGACATGGGCCTTGGTAGTTAGATGGCTACCCACCAATTGACCCTTGATTTCATAGATACCTTCAGTCTGACTAAAGTTTTCAGGAACCTTTTCCCAAAGGACATCTTTATAGACAGTTGTTCCATTAGAATGATAAGCACGAACACTAGCAGGTAATTGAACAGTTTCACCCTTAGGAAGAGTGAGGCTGATTTCTTCTGCAACCTGCAAACCTTCAACAGTCACATTGGCAAGAGCCTCAATATCTGTACCTTCTACATGACCTTTAAGGGTAAAGCTATGATAGTAACCAAGTTCTTTGGCATCTACCTTGTCCCAAGTTACAGCTACCTTACGAGGCAAGCCCTTATCAAATTCTGCTCCGATTTGATCAGGCAAATTCGGTTGCTGATTGATATCTGTAGAGATAGAAACAGGATGTAGCTTGACAATTTTCTTGTCTACTGTATTTTCTTTTATCACAAGTTCAGTTGCTACAGACTGAGTCTTATCAGTTTGATTGTCAATACGAGGAGTGAGGGTTACACTACCTTTCTTGTAAAGAAGCAAGTTCTTACCATTCACCTCAAGATGACCACCATCAGCTGACTTAACTTCCAAATGGATATCTGATGCTGAAAATTCAGTTTGTGAACCATCTTCGTAGTACCCAATGACATGATAAGGGAGAACTTGGTCTTCTGTTGCAGTCTCTTTTCCTTCAACGCTTACTTCCAAGCGTGTCAAGGCAGGCGCTTCTTTTACAAACTGAATCAAATAAGTTTGAACTAAATCGCCCTTCTGGTCACTCAAGAATACAGAAGCCTGATAATCATTGGCAGCTGAAGCTTGTTGAACAGTTACTTGATAGCCAGTAGTTTGTGCACCAACATTTGGAATTTTAGCTGTATAAGGAAGGGGTACTCGGTAGTAGGTCTTTCCAGGCTCAAAGTTTTCAAGAGACTTGTCACCAACCGTGAGACCTGTAACAGTACTTTCTGTTTCCTGATCACTTGCGATAAAGGTTGCTGTCACCTCGTAGTCATTGCCTTCCAATTTACCAGTTGCTTCAGTACGTCCACCTTCTTTTGTCAAAGCAGATGGATCTTTCAAGGTCCAAGAAACGACATTCGCATCAACCAAGTTACCATCTGACAAAACAGCCGTTACAGTTTTATCCAAATCTTCTGCTGCTGTTCCCACTGGGACTGTTGCTACCTTAGGCAACCACTTATCGAGTGCAACCACCTTAACAAGGGCTTCAGCCTTGGCTTCGAGACCTTCCACACTACCAAGAACTTTTTTCTCACCAGCACTTGCAAGGAGATCTTCTGGGATGTCCCAAGTCACAGCTTTTTCTTCAACACTGCCATCACTATAAATAGCTGTCACAGTCTCTGGCAATTTAGGATCCTCGCTGACATCAGTTCTTGCCTTAACTGGAGCATAGGTTACAAAGTGACGATTTTCTTTCTTGCCTGAAACGGTTGTGACCGTCGCATGATTAGAAGCTAAACCTGCAGAATCCGCATAAAGTGTAAATTTACCTTCTTTTTCAGTTGATTTTACAATGACAACACCTTTACCATTGAAGGCTTTTCTTTGCCATGTACCATCTTTCTGAGCCTTATAACGTTCACGGCTAGCTTGTTCCCCATTGTCCACACCGACGATTTGGCCTTGGCCATGAAGATTGAAATGAACAAGATTATTGGCAGTTGGTACAACATTGCCGTCTTCATCAACGATTTCATAATGGATATAAGACAAATCCTTACCATCTGCAGTGATAACATGTTCTTCCTTGGTGAGACGAACTCTAGCTGGCTCCCCTGCTGTTGTCACACTATCACGCGCAATCTCTTTACCATTTTCATCACGAGCAATAGCAGTTAAGGTACCTGGTTTATAGTCAACCAACCACTCAAGATACAATTCACTTGGTTTAGCTCCCTCGTGATAAGGGCGACCATCTTCAGTTGTTTTCTTAACAAATTCCTTCTTACCAAGGGATTCATTGTTCAAGAACAATTCTACGCTGGCGGCATTTGAGAAGGTCCGTACAGGCACCTTGCCATTGACCAGCATATTACGTTCTTTAAGCGTTTCTTCAGTCCAATTCCAGTGAGGCATGATACGAACAGTTGGTTTTTCTTTGGCACTATACCATTCACTACGATAGAGATAGAAATCATTCTTAGGCAAGCCTGCCGTATCAATGATACCAAAGTAAGAACTTTTCACTGGTGTGTTATCTTGGTTATGCCATGGTGTAGGTTCACCGATATAGTCGAAACCAGTCCAGATGAACTGACCTGCATAGCCAGCACGATCACGGTCAAAAGTCCAAGATTCAGTAGCTGTTCTACCCCAGGCTACACGATCATTACCATAGTCTGACTGTTCATAGTGACGATTTGGACGATTGTCGTGCCAGAGTAAATGAGCAGGATCAAAATAAGAATCACGAGTTCGAGTTGCTGAAGAAGTTTCAGAACCGTAAATCAACCAGTCTGGATGGGCTTTACGAACTGCATCATAATTACGCTCACCATAGTTCATACCAACAGCATCCATGATTGCTGCTAATTCTAAGAACAAGCCTGTAGAAGCACGACTGAATTTATTTTCACCCATAGTCACATAGCGTTCTGTATCAATTGCTTTGATGACAGCTTTCAAACGCTTGGCTGTTTCTAGTGAACGTTTTCCACCATCAGCCTCATCCACTTCATTACCGAGCGACCACATGATGATTGAAGGATTATTTTTATCTCGTTCAACCATGGTTCTCAGATCAAAATCAGACCATTTTTCCCCCTTCTTGGCTTCTGGGTGAGTTGCATCTTGGTCAAAGAAACGTCCATAGTCATAAGTTTTCTTGCCACGATACCAAGTATCAAAGGCTTCTTCTTGGACCAAAAGTCCTAGACTTGCCGCAGCATCAAGTAACTGTGGACTTGCTGGATTGTGGGTTGTACGGATAGAGTTAACTCCCATATCTTTCAGGAGTTTTAATTTACGGTAGGTTGCCTTATAGTTTTCTTCTGCTCCCAAGGCACCGTTGTCATGGTGGATACTAACTCCGTGGAATTTCATTCTCTCGCCATTAAGAGAAAATCCTTCCTTAGCTGTCCAGTTAAAATAACGGTAACCAAAAGTATCTTCTGTCACATCAACTAGCTGACCTTCTT
The DNA here is from genome assembly GCA_963524795.1 of uncultured Streptococcus sp. Taxonomy (GTDB): domain Bacteria; phylum Bacillota; class Bacilli; order Lactobacillales; family Streptococcaceae; genus Streptococcus. The sequence continues at coordinate 3,047 of CAURIB010000071.1, read as the reverse complement.
TATAAACCTTGGTTTTCAGAACATAGAGCTGAGGATGATAGCTTTTGGTTGTCCAGAGGGTTGGCTTATTAACCAAAATCGTTTGCTTAAAGTCAGCTGTCTCATTTCCTGCTAGACTCTTAGTTACAGAACGAACCAAATCTGAAACAGCCTTACCTTCCTTAGTAAAAATCTGTTGCTCCACAAATACCTTGGCTAAAGTTTTGGCAGTATTTTTGATCTTGCTTTGGATTTGTGTTTCAACGTTGCCATCTTTTTGTTCAGCTAGTTTTGGAGTTGTGATATGATTTCCATTTTCAGCTACCTGCACCTTATCACGATAGCTTAAAGTCACATCTCGATAGATACCGCTTCCTGAGTACCAACGACTACTTGGCTGCTTATTAGTAACTTGGACCGCAATGGTATTTTCACTGCCATCTTTATTTAAAAATTCAGTGATATCATATGAAAAATGATTGTAACCACTTGGATAATGACCGACAAATTTACCATTTACATAGACCTTAGAGTCCATGTAAACTCCATCGAAGTTGATACGAACATCCTTGTCCTTAGCAGCTTCATCTACAGTGAAAGTCTTGCGATACCAGGCAGTACCACCATTTAGTTGACCACCTTCATTGCGGGCAGGAGACTTGTGATCAAAATCAAAATAGATACTCCAGTCATGAGGAAGGTTCAACTTAGACCAATCATGAACATCTACATCTTTCTTAGAAAAATCACCCTGAGCGTTTAGTTTAAAATACCAGTCTTTGTTGAAATTTTGTTTTCTTTCCTGCAAAAGTTGGTCTTCTTTTTCCTTCTCTTTTGTCACTTGAGGCGATTCACTTGCAGAAGCTTTTTCTTCCTTGCTTTTATCGTCCGTTACAGGTTTATTCTGATTAGGTGTATCAGTATGTTCTTCTCGAACTGCTGGCTTTTCAGTACTCACTTCTGCCACTGTAGGTTCTTTCTCATTCACTTCAGTTGCAGGTTTTTCATTTTTTTCAACTTTGTCTTTTTTAGGGCTAACTACTTCCGCTTCCTTTTCTTCCTTAGGACTTGTAGCCTCAGTCATCTTTTCTTCAGTTACTGGTTTTGCGGATTCAACAGTATCATTTTCTTTTTCAGTAGCGGAATCTTGTGGGCCATTTTGCTCAGCTTTTGCAATGGCTGCAGCAACCTCATCTGGAAGCTTATCTAAAGGTTGAACTTGGTGAATCGCTTCTTCGCTGGGACTAGTTGCTTCGGTTTCAGCTGCTTGAGCCACCTGAAGACCAAATATACTAGCTCCAATCATAACCGAAGCCGCACCAATGGCAAATTTACGAATACTAAAATGACAGCGTTTTTCAAAAAATCTCTTATCCATTAAATCCTGTTTTCCTTTCTTATATATTTAGTAAGCGATTACATTATTTGCCAAAAAATAAACCTCCTCCCAGAACGCCAACTAAATTTTTAGATATAAATATTGTTAACCTTAATATATCAAAATAGTAGAGGATTTTCAATAATTTGTAGAAGTTTTACTGTAATTTTATTAAAATAAGTGCAAGAAAAAAACAAGTTCGTTTTTAGAACTCGTTTTAAAATATCTAAAATTAATAATCGTACTAGGAGTTAGTCTTTTTCCAAGCTACGCAATGCAGCCTGATAAGTCTGCTCCATCAACATGGTAATGGTCATAGGCCCTACCCCACCAGGTACGGGGGTGATATGGCTAGCAATTGGTGCAACAGCATCATAGTCAACATCGCCACAAAGCTTGCCATTTTCATCTCGGTTCATCCCCACATCAATGACAACTGCTCCAGGTTTGACAAAATCAGCAGTCACGAACTTAGCACGACCGATTGCTACTACAAGAATATCGGCTTTAGAAGCTACTTGGGCTAGATTGTGGGTGCGCGAGTGGGTCAAGGTTACAGTTGCATTTTTAGCTAACAGCAACTGAGCCATGGGTTTACCAACGATATTTGAGCGACCAATGACGACTGCATTTTTACCTTCTAACTCAATCCCATACTCATGAAACATCTCCATAATTCCAGCAGGAGTTGAAGGGATCATAACTGGGTGACCAGACCAGAGACGCCCCATGTTGAGCGGATGAAAACCATCCACATCCTTTTCAGGGTCAATAGCCAATAGAACTGCTTCTTCATCGATGTGTTTTGGTAAGGGTAACTGCACCAAAATTCCATGCCATGCTGGATCTTGATTATATTTAGCAATCAAATCCAACAATTCCTCTTGGGTAATGGTCTCAGGAACTCGCACAACTTCACTCTGGAAACCTGCCGCGATAGCTGAGCGTTCCTTATTGCGTACGTAAACTTGGCTGGCAGGATTGTCCCCAACCAAAATCACCACCAAGCCAGGAACCAATCCTGTTTCTTCTTTCAATCTCGCAGTCTTTTCAGCCAACTGCCCCTGTAACTTGGCCGCCAAGGCCTTCCCATCAATGATCTGTGTCATGTGTTTTCTCTTTTCTAACAAATATGTTCTATTATATCAAAAAATGGCTTATCACTCTAACACTTCTTGACTAAGAGACCTTATAGTCTGAAACTATAAGAAAAAGCTCAGTTGCAGGACTAGTCATTCTCTTACTGGAGGATAAAGGAACTCCACAGAATAATGATATTATTTTTTGATTCTGCATCAAAAATAATGTACAATATAAGTAAAGGAAGTCTTACAAAAAAGGAGGATAGACATGTCAATCTTTCATAAATATATACTATTTTTTATATTTCTTATACTAGCACTATACTCTGATAAGCTTTTCAAAAAGAACCACCAAGTTTGGAAAATTATTTTCGCAGTATTAGGTATACTTACAAGCATTAGCTTCATGTTTTAACTAAAATAAAGTAGGAATCAGTGTTTTCTGATTCCTACTTTTTATTTATAACTTTAATCTAAACTGAGTAAAGAAGTTTTTCTATACTTGTCGAACTATCCACCTAAGAAAAAGTCGAAATGGATATAAATTTACAACTCTTACAAAACCTTACTCAAGAAATCCTTGGTTCTTTGTTCTTGGGTTTGTTCAA
>CAURIB010000070.1:0-9061 GCA_963524795.1 uncultured Streptococcus sp. | reverse complement strand
CAAGACTTTCGGACAAAAGTAGAAAATACGGTTTTTGGAGTTCGGGCGACAGCCTTGATTCTCCAAAATCGCAAGCTCCTAGTTACCAAAGATAAGGGCAAGTATTACACTATTGGCGGTGCGATTCAAGTCAATGAAAGCACGGAAGACGCGGTAGTCCGTGAAGTCAGGGAAGAATTAGGTGTCAAAGCTGAGGCTAGACAACTAGCTTTCGTGGTTGAAAATCGTTTTGAACAGGACGGTGTTTCCTATCACAATATCGAGTTTCATTATCTGGTGGATTTGCTTGAAGATGCCCCATTGATCATGCAGGAAGATGAGAAAACACAACCCTGTGAATGGATTGATTTGGACCAGCTCCAGAATATCCAACTAGTTCCAGCCTTTTTAAAAACAGCCCTACCCGATTGGGACGGCCAACTAAGACACATTCATCTTGAGGAATAGGAGAGAAGAGGATGGTTAAGCTTATTGCCCATGTGCTTGTTCATAGTGGTGGTGATTATTTGCTCATTCAGCGTTCGGAAATTAAAAGAGGACAACCCAATGTTTATCCGACTTACTGGGATATTCCTGGTGGCGGGGTTGAAAAGGGTGAACTTCCGCGAGATGGAGCTCTTAGAGAATGTATTGAAGAAGCGGGAGTTATGTTAGACGGCAGTTCGCTCAAACTTCTTCACGAAGATAGTCAACTGGATACCTCTAAGGATACTGTCTTTACTCGCTTAGTTTATAAAGCAGAGTGGGTTGGGGAGAAGCCAATTATCAGATTAGATCCTGAAGAGCATACACACTTTAAATGGGTTACCATGGATCAAGCTCTAGAGGAGGAGAAGTTAGTTCCTTATTTGCGAGAAATTTTTGAAAGGTTAAGAAATGACTTATAATTTTACGGAAGAATACGATATTATTGTAATCGGTGCGGGGCATGCTGGAGTTGAGGCTTCCCTAGCTGCCAGCCGTATGGGCTGTAAGGTTCTGCTTGCGACCATCAACATTGAAATGCTGGCTTTCATGCCATGTAATCCCTCTATCGGTGGTTCAGCCAAGGGGATTGTCGTGCGTGAAGTGGATGCCCTTGGTGGTGAAATGGCTAAGACCATTGACAAGACTTACATCCAGATGAAGATGCTCAACACTGGGAAAGGTCCAGCTGTTCGTGCCCTTCGTGCGCAGGCTGACAAGGAACTTTACTCTAAAGAGATGCGCAAGACGGTTGAAAATCAAGAAAATCTAACCCTTCGTCAAACCATGATTGATGAGATTTTGGTGGAAGATGGCAAGGTTGTCGGTGTTCGTACAGCTACCCATCAGGAATATGCTGCCAAAGCTGTTATCGTGACCACAGGAACTGCTCTCCGTGGGGAAATCATCATCGGGGACCTCAAGTATTCATCAGGGCCAAACCATAGTCTAGCTTCTATTAACCTAGCTGATAATCTCAAGGAACTTGGACTTGAAATCGGTCGTTTCAAGACAGGAACCCCTCCACGTGTCAAGGCTTCTTCAATCAACTACGACGTGACAGAAATCCAACCAGGAGACGAAGCGCCAAATCACTTCTCATATACTTCACGAGATGAGGATTATGTCAAGGACCAAGTGCCATGCTGGTTGACCTATACCAATGGTACCAGTCATGAAATTATCCAAAATAACCTCCACCGTGCGCCTATGTTTACAGGTGTGGTCAAGGGAGTGGGGCCTCGTTACTGTCCATCGATTGAGGACAAGATTGTGCGTTTTGCAGACAAGGAACGTCACCAGCTTTTCCTTGAACCAGAAGGACGAAACACAGAAGAAGTTTATGTCCAAGGGCTTTCAACCAGTCTTCCTGAGGATGTCCAACGTGACTTGGTTCATTCCATCAAAGGTTTGGAAAATGCAGAGATGATGCGAACTGGTTATGCGATCGAGTACGACATGGTCTTGCCTCATCAGTTGCGTGCAACTCTAGAGACCAAGAAAATCTCTGGGCTTTTCACAGCTGGTCAGACCAATGGAACATCAGGATATGAAGAGGCAGCAGGTCAAGGGATTATCGCTGGTATCAACGCCGCTCTGAAAATCCAAGGCAAACCTGAGTTGATTTTGAAGCGTAGCGACGGCTATATTGGGGTCATGATTGACGACTTGGTGACCAAGGGCACCATTGAACCCTATCGTCTCTTGACCAGTCGTGCTGAGTACCGTCTCATCCTCCGTCATGACAATGCCGATATGCGTTTGACTGAGATGGGACGCGAGATTGGACTTGTAGATGATGAACGTTGGGCTCGTTTTGAAATCAAGAAAAATCAATTTGAAAATGAAATGAAGCGTTTAGACAGCATCAAACTCAAGCCAGTCAAGGAAACAAATGCTAAGGTTGAAGCAATGGGATTCAAACCATTGACAGATGCAGTCACTGCCAAGGAGTTCCTCCGTCGTCCAGAAGTCTCTTACCAAGATGTGGTTGCCTTCATCGGACCTGCCGCTGAGGAGTTAGATGACAAGATTATTGAATTGATTGAAACAGAAATCAAGTACGAAGGCTACATCTCAAAAGCCATGGATCAGGTTGCCAAGATGAAACGCATGGAAGAAAAACGCATTCCAGCTAACATCGACTGGGATGATATTGATTCTATCGCGACAGAAGCTCGCCAGAAGTTCAAGCTCATCAATCCAGAAACCATCGGCCAAGCCAGCCGTATTTCGGGAGTAAACCCAGCAGATATCTCCATTTTGATGGTGTATCTAGAAGGTAAAAATCGAAGCATCTCAAAAAATTTAGAAAAGAAAGCTGACTAAAAACAAAATGCTGAATTCTCTTTTAGGGAATTCAGTTTTTTTGATAGATTGCTTCTATTTTTTCGAATAAAGAGAAAAGGAGAAGAGATGATAACAGTAGAAGAAAAAAATTTTTTAGACGCCTATAAAAAGGTGTCTTATCACCGTTTTTATGAGATTGAACGCTTCGCTAATCTCTGTAAAAAGCTGAACAAATGCCCTCAGCAGGCTGACAAGAACTAGACTTTTTGATATACTAGAACAAATCAAAAACTAGGAGAGAATGAATGAACGTATATGGCAGATTAGACGATGAACCAACTCCAACTTGGACTGGAAATCAAGAAAATTCAGCTGGAGGAGAGGAGCGAGAAGAGTTTGAAACACGACAATCTGCTCGCTTACCATTGTTTAAAATCCTAATTTGGAGCACTTTAGCGGTACTTGTATCTGTAGTTCTTCCTTTTATGCTAGGATTGACCAATCCAGAGCAGGCTCAGGATTTCTATATTGGATGGGCCATGCACCAAGGTGGAGAAATCTACACAGACTATTTTGGAACGAGTGGTCTCCTCTATTATTTCCTACAGTATCTAGCTAAAGGTAGCCTTTTATTTGCGGCCTTTAATTGGCTTGCTTTAGTGGGCGCTGGAATTTTTCTTTTCCGTTCAACCTATGACTTGACGAAAGAGGACGAGCAGTCTCGACAAGTATTGACGATTTTTTACCTTCTTGCGGGAGGTCTTAGCTTTGGTGGTGGCTATGCCACAATTCTTGCCCTTCCATTTTTATTCTACGCCCTAAACTTCGTCACAACCTATTTGGCAGAATCTAATCATGATAAAGGTTTCTTGCGTATCGGGATGAGTTTGGCGCTTGCCTTCTTCTTGGCGCCTCTAGTCACAGTTCTATATACTCTTGTCTTGTTTTTAGCCTTACTAGCCTTTAATATCGGACGCGGCTACTTGGCTCGTGGCTTTTATCAATTTCTTGCGATTTGTCTAGGATTTTCACTCTTCTTTTATCCAATCGGTTACTACACAGTTTATAAAGGGAGCTTCGGGAGTGCTATTAGTCAAATTCTCTATCCAATTGATAGTTTGAATTTTATGTCCAACCCAGATCTGCTAGATAATCTCCTCTTTTATGGATTATTAGCAATCGGTCTCGGAGGATTGACCCTTGTGTTTGCAGGCTTTTTCCAGTCTAAACCAAGCAAACAATACGTCTTATCCATATTTGCTGCGCTTGCTCTTGTACTATCACTAGGCTTGGAAATTTTCTCTACCGAACCGATCCATGGAAGTCGTCTAGCTGAGTTGCTTCCTTTCATGTCCATTTTGTTATTGACTCGAATTCGTGCCAATAATGTAGAGGGAGTGAGTCGTAGTAGAAGATATAGCGAAGCCCCTTCAGTATGGGCAATCTTCCTCAAAGGAAATGCTTACCTGCCTATCTTGGCCCTTGCTTACCTATTCTTGGCCCCTCTAGTAGCGCGCTATGTCCTTCACTCGGAACAATATCAAGAACGCGCTCGTATCGAAACTATTGTCAAGGGGCAAACGCAAGCAACAGACAGCATTTATGTATGGGACAATTCGGCTAGTGCTTATCAGGCCAGCGAACGATTAGCAGCTAGTCAGTTACTAACACCGAACTTACATACAGCTTTATCTGAAAATCATACCAAACTGGTAAATGATTTACGTGATAACCAGCCTAAAGTGATTGTGGTCAATACAAAAACAGCCCTCTGGACGGAAGTAGAACAGCTTCTAGCAGAAAGATATCAACCAGTTCAAAGTGAATTCAAAGACTTTAAACTTTACAAATTAAAATAAAACAATCAATATCTTGTGTAATTTTAAAAAAAATTTATTTTTTAACACAAGATATTGATTTTTATTTTTTTAGTGATATAATACTTTTTAGATACTAGTTTTAGAAAAGAGCCTGGATATGATTGTATTGGAAGAGAAAACAAACCCTGATCCAACCTTATTTGTTGAAAAGCGTGACGGTAGACGCGTCATTTTTGATGTAGATAAGATTGACAAAGCCTTGCACAAGGCTGCTGAAAAGGTTATGAATGTAACTCCTTTGGTCGAAAAACGTCTAAGTAGTTTGATTGAGCGTATTGTCGCTGAGATTCATAGCCGCTTTCCTCAAGGTGTAAAAATCTATGAAATCCAAAATATCGTAGAACATGAGTTATTGGAAGCTAAAGAATATGCCTTGGCAGAGGAATATATCACTTATCGAACTCAAAGGGATTTTGAGCGCTCAAAAGCAACAGATATCAACTTCAGTATCCATAAACTTCTCAACAAAGACCAGGCAGTTGTCAATGAGAATGCTAATAAAGATAGTGATGTTTTTAATACCCAGCGTGATTTGACGGCAGGAATTGTTGGAAAATCAATCGGACTCCAAATGCTGCCTAAGCATGTGGCTAATGCCCATCAAAAAGGGGATATCCACTACCATGATTTGGACTACAGTCCCTATACCCCTATGACCAACTGCTGTTTGATTGATTTCAAGGGCATGTTGGAAAATGGTTTTAAGATTGGGAATGCTGAGGTAGAGAGTCCTAAGTCTATTCAGACTGCGACTGCTCAGATATCGCAAATCATCGCCAACGTTGCATCAAGTCAGTATGGAGGCTGTTCGGCAGACCGTATAGATGAAGTTTTGGCTCCTTATGCAGAGAAAAATTACCAAAAACACCTTAAAGATGCTGAGGAATGGGTCCTACCTGACAAGCGTGAGGAGTACGCTTGGAAGAAAACTCAAAAAGACATTTATGATGCCATGCAATCTCTAGAGTACGAGATTAACACCCTCTTTACATCAAATGGACAAACACCTTTTACTTCTCTTGGTTTCGGTCTAGGAACCAATCGTTTTGAACGTGAAATTCAAAAGGCTATCTTGAATATTCGTATCAAGGGGCTTGGTTCAGAACACCGTACAGCCATCTTCCCGAAACTTATCTTTACTCTTAAAAGAGGTCTTAACTTAGAGGAAGGTTCTCCTAACTACGATATTAAACAATTGGCTCTCGAGTGTGCAACCAAGCGCATGTACCCAGATGTCTTGTCTTACGATAAGATTGTCGAGTTGACAGGTTCTTTCAAGGTTCCGATGGGTTGTCGTTCTTTCCTTCAAGGATGGAAGGATGAAAATGGAGTTGAAGTTAACTCTGGCCGTATGAATCTAGGTGTCGTGACGGTCAATCTCCCTCGTATTGCCCTCGAATCAGAAGGCGACTTGAATAAGTTCTGGGAAATTTTCAACGAGCGTATGAATATTGCAGAAGATGCACTGGTCTATCGTGTAGAGAGAACCAAGGAAGCAACTCCAGCTAATGCTCCTATCCTTTATCAATACGGAGCTTTTGGCCGTCGTCTTGGTAAGGAAGAAAGTGTTGACGAGCTCTTTAAGAATCGTCGAGCTACTGTTTCGCTTGGCTACATTGGACTTTATGAAGTAGCGACAGTCTTCTTTGGTAACAATTGGGAAACCAATCCAGAAGCTAAAGAATTCACCCTTGATATCATTCGAGACATGAAACATCGAGTAGAAGAGTGGTCAGACCAATATGGCTATCACTTCTCTATTTATTCAACACCATCTGAAAGTTTAACGGACCGTTTCTGTCGTTTGGATACAGAGAAATTCGGTTCTATTCCAGACATCACAGATAAAGAGTACTACACAAATTCCTTCCATTATGATGTTCGCAAAAATCCAACTCCTTTTGAAAAATTGGATTTTGAGAAGGTTTATCCAGAAGCGGGTGCGTCAGGTGGCTTTATCCACTACTGTGAGTACCCAGTTCTTCAACAAAATCCAAAGGCCTTGGAAGCTGTTTGGGACTATGCTTATGATCGAGTAGGTTATCTAGGAACTAATACTCCGATTGATCGTTGCTACAAGTGTGATTTTGAAGGAGATTTTGAACCAACTGAGAGAGGATTTGCTTGTCCTAACTGTGGAAATAATGATCCTAAAACAGTAGACGTGGTTAAACGAACCTGTGGCTATCTTGGGAACCCACAAGCGCGTCCGATGGTTAATGGACGCCACAAGGAAATTGCTGCGCGTGTGAAACACATGAACGGTTCTACTATTAAAACAGCAGGACATGAAGTAAGAAGTTAGAAAGAAATAGAATGGGAAAATATCAATTAGACGATAAGGGCAAGGCCTTGGTTCAACGGTTCCACGAGAAACATTCAAAAGGTGGAGGAAATAAAAAAGACCGAGTGGCTAGCCTAAGAGAGCAATTTTTAAATAAGAATAAGAAAAAGTGAGAGTCCGCTCTCGCTTTTCTCTTAGTTGGAGGTAAAGATGATACTACGCAGACCAACATTTGCAGACAAAGAAACAGTTTTAGAGATGATGGCAGAGTTTGAACAGACTCAATCAGCCCACAATGGCGGATTTTGGGATATTGAGAATTTCTCTTACGAGGACTGGCTAGAAACTGGCCGAAATAAAGAAATGGGAATAGGATTGCTGGAAAATCGCGTTCCATCAATTCAGTTCGTTTTGTTTGATGAATCAGGCCGTGCTTTAGGTTTTTTGAATCTACGGCTGAGACTAAATGAGGGCTTGCTGAATCATGCTGGCCATATTGGCTATTCTATCCGCCCTTCCGAAAGAGGCAAGGACTACGCCAAGGAAGCTCTCCGTCAAGGTCTACAAGTGGCTAAAGAAAAGAACATCCATCGTGCTCTGGTGACTTGTAGCGCAGAAAATCCTGCCAGCCGAGCTGTTATCTTAGCTAATGGTGGAGAGTTGGAGGATGTTCGAAATGGAACGGAGCGCTATTGGATAGAGTTGGAGTAGAAAGCATGACATGGAATACACCAAAACCAGGAGAGTGGAAGAGTGAGGAGCTTAGTCAAGGACGTATCATTGACTATAAGGCTTTTAACTTTGTGGATGGAGAAGGGGTGCGCAATTCTCTCTATGTAGCCGGATGCATGTTTCATTGTGAGGGCTGTTACAATGTAGCGACCTGGTCTTTCAATGCAGGAATTCCTTATACACAAGAATTGGAAGAACAGATTATGGCAGATCTGGCCCAACCCTATGTTCAAGGGTTGACTTTATTAGGAGGAGAACCCTTCCTAAATACAGGAATTCTCTTACCTCTCGTAAAACGCATTCGTAAGGAATTGCCAGATAAAGATATTTGGTCCTGGACGGGATACACATGGGAAGAGATAATGTTGGAGACACCTGATAAACTAGAACTTTTATCCCTGATTGATATCCTGGTAGATGGTCGCTATGATAAAAGTAAGCGTAATCTCATGCTTCAGTTCCGTGGCTCTTCCAACCAACGGATTATCGATGTGCAAAAGTCTCTCCAAAGTGGAAAGGTAGTCATTTGGGACAAGCTTAACGATGAAAAAGAAAGCTATGAACAGGTGAAGAGAGAATGAAGAAAAAAGACTTAATAGAACAACTGGTCTCAGAGATAGAAACTGGAAAAGTAAAAACACTGGGGATCTACGGTCATGGGGCTTCAGGTAAATCAACCTTCGCTCAGGAATTATATCAAGCCCTAGATTCTACTACAGTAAATCTGCTAGAAACAGATCCCTATATTACTTCGGGACGACATTTAGTGGTACCTAAAGAGACACCAGACCAAAAGGTGACAGCATGTTTACCGGTAGCGCATGAGCTGGCAAGTTTACAAAGAGATATTCTTGCTCTGCAAGCGGGTATGGACATCTTAACAATTGAGGAACCCTGGAAGGCTAGTGAGATCTTATCGGGAGCAAAACCAATTCTGATAGTCGAAGGGATGTCTGTGGGCTTTCTACCCAAGGAACTCTTTGATAAAACTGTTTGTTTCTACACGGATGAAGAGACAGAATTAAAGAGACGTCTAGCTCGAGATACGACTGTGAGAAATGGCGATGCATCCATTATATTGGCTAGTCAGCAGATGAGACGAGAGCAGTATCTACAATACTATAAAGAAACCGAGTCAAAAGCGGATATCTTGATAAATCAATCAAATGATAAATTTAACGTAAAAACTAGTAACTTATATAGAAGAAAACTGAAAAATTTTCCCTCATGAAAAAGCTAAGTCTGAAAGTGAAGAAAAGAAAACAGTTTCATTCGAAAAATTTAAAAAAACTTGTCAAATCCCTTGCAATCGCAGGGGCTTTGTGTTATTCTATTATGGTGCTGTAAATTACAGCTTTAGCTTTGATGCAAGAGGTTGCGACACGCTCGGTTGCATTGCCACGCAACGCGC
>CAURIB010000069.1:0-9083 GCA_963524795.1 uncultured Streptococcus sp. | reverse complement strand
TTACTAAAGAAGAAGGTGGACGTCACACTCCATTCTTCAACAACTACCGTCCACAATTCTACTTCCGTACTACTGACGTTACAGGTTCAATCGAACTTCCAGCAGGTACTGAAATGGTAATGCCAGGTGATAACGTGACAATCGACGTTGAGTTGATCCACCCAATCGCCGTAGAACAAGGTACTACATTCTCTATCCGTGAGGGTGGACGTACTGTTGGTTCAGGTATGGTTACAGAAATCGAAGCTTAATTCGATTTAGTTCCCAGAAGAACAATTATTTAAGTCAGACACTAAAAGAATCTTGCTATGCAAGGTTCTTTTTTTGCGATCAAAAGTGAGAGAGTTCCTTTTTTACAATTTCATAAAATCATGGTAAAATGGTTAAATATTAAATTTGGAGAAAAATATGAAGTACAAGCGTATCGTATTTAAAGTGGGAACTTCATCCCTGACACATAAAGATGGAAGTTTATCTCGCAGTAAAGTAAAAGCTATCACACAACAGCTTGCAATGCTGCATGAAGCAGGTCATGAGCTTATTTTGGTATCTTCTGGGGCTGTTGCGGCTGGTTTTGGTGCCTTGGGATTTAAGAAACGACCGACAAAGATTGCGGATAAGCAAGCTTCAGCAGCGGTTGGTCAAGGATTGCTTCTGGAAGAATATACAACAAATTTGCTCTTAAGACAGATCGTTTCAGCGCAAATCTTATTAACTCAGGATGATTTTGTCGATAAGCGACGTTATAAAAATGCCCATCAAGCATTGTCAGTCCTGCTTAATCGTGGTGCGATTCCAATTATCAATGAAAATGACAGTGTCGTTATTGATGAGCTTAAGGTAGGAGATAATGATACACTCAGTGCTCAGGTTGCAGCAATGGTGCAGGCAGATCTTTTGGTCCTCTTAACAGATGTAGACGGTCTTTATACTGGTAATCCTAACTCGGACCCAAGAGCCAAACGCTTGGAGAGAATTGAGACCATCAATCGTGAGATTATTGATATGGCTGGCGGTGCAGGATCATCAAATGGAACTGGTGGCATGCTAACTAAGATAAAGGCAGCGACCATTGCGACAGAATCAGGAGTACCGGTTTATGTCTGTTCATCCTTGAAAGCTGATGCTATGATAGAGGCGGCAGAGAAGACTTTGGATGGTTCCTACTTTGTTGCTCAGGAGAAGGGGCTCCGTACCCAGAAACAATGGCTAGCCTTTTATGCCAAAAGTCAGGGAGCAATTTGGGTTGATAAAGGGGCGGCAGAAGCCCTCTCTCAACATGGAAAGAGCCTCCTTTTATCAGGTGTTGTAGATGTTGAGAGCAATTTTTCTTATGGTGATATTGTAACAGTATTTGATAAGGAAACTGGAAAATCACTCGGAAAAGGTAGAGTACAACTAGGTGCATCGGGGCTCAAAGATGTCCTTCGTTCTCAAAAAGCCAAGGGAGTCCTGATTCATCGTGATGAATGGATTTCTATCACTCCTGAAATCCAACTACTCTTTACAGAATTTTAGAGGTAAACTATGGTAAGTACACAAGAACAATTTGAACAGGTACAGGCAGTTAAAAAATCAATTAACACAGCTAGTGAAGAGGTGAAAAATCAAGCCTTGCTAGCTATGGCCGATCACTTATTGGCAGCTACTGAAGAGATTTTATCAGCTAATGCTCGAGATATGGAAGCGGCTAAAGGTAAAATCTCAGATGTTATGCTGGATCGTCTTTATTTGGATGCAGGGCGTATAGAAGCTATGGCAACTGGGATTCGTGAAGTAGTTGCTTTACCAGATCCAATCGGTGAAGTTTTAGAAACTAGTCAGCTTGAAAACGGCCTGGATATCACCAAGAAACGTGTAGCCATGGGGGTTATCGGTATTATCTATGAAAGCCGTCCAAATGTGACGTCTGACGCAGCTGCTTTGGCTCTTAAGAGTGGAAATGCGGTTGTTCTTCGTAGTGGTAAGGATGCCTACCAAACAGCTCATGCTATTGTCACAGCCTTGAAGAAGGGCTTGGAGACAACCACTATTCATCCAGATGTCATTCAATTAGTAGAAGATACTAGCCGTGAAAGTAGTTATGCCATGATGAAGGCCAAGGGCTATCTAGATCTTCTTATTCCTCGTGGAGGGGCTGGCTTGATCAATGCTGTCGTTGAGAATGCTATTGTGCCAGTTATCGAGACAGGAACTGGGATTGTCCATGTTTATGTGGACAAGGATGCAGACGAAGATAAGGCTTTGTCTATCATCAATAATGCCAAAACCAGTCGTCCTTCTGTCTGTAATGCCATGGAGGTTCTGCTGGTTCATGAAGACAAGGCAGCAAGCTTCCTTCCTCGCTTGGAGCAAGTGCTGGTTGAGAATCGAAAAGAAGCTGGACTTGAACCGATTCAATTCCGCCTAGATAGCAAAGCAAGCCAGTTTGTTTCAGGTCAAGCAGCTGAGGTCCAAGACTTTGACACCGAGTTTTTAGACTATGTCCTTGCTGTTAAGGTTGTGAGCAGTTTAGAAGAAGCGGTTGCCCATATTGAGGCCCACAGTACCCATCATTCGGACGCCATTGTGACTGAAAATGCTGAGGCGGCAACTTACTTTACAGATCAAGTAGACTCTGCAGCGGTTTATGTCAATGCTTCGACTCGTTTCACTGATGGTGGCCAATTTGGTCTTGGTTGTGAAATGGGGATTTCTACTCAGAAACTACATGCGCGTGGTCCAATGGGCTTGAAGGAATTGACCAGCTACAAATATGTAGTTACTGGTGATGGACAGATAAGGGAGTAAGAGATGAAGATTGGATTTATCGGCTTGGGGAATATGGGTTCCAGCTTGGCTAAAGCTGTCTTGCAAGCAAAAACTGGGCATCAGATTTTCCTTGCCAATCGTAGTCAAGCCAAGGTGGATGCTTTTATTACAAACTTCGGTGGTCTGGCTTCTAGCAATGACGAAATCTTTGCAGAAGCAGATGTGATTTTTCTTGGAGTGAAGCCAGCTCAATTCTCTGAACTGCTTACTCAATATCAGACCATCCTTGAGAAACGAGAAAGTCTTCTTTTGATTTCGATGGCTGCTGGTTTGACCTTGGAAAAACTCGCTAGTCTTCTTCCAAGTCACCATAGGATTATTCGTATTATGCCTAATACACCTGTTGCTATTGGGCAAGGAGTGATTAGCTATGCCTTGTCTGCAAATTGTCATCCAGAAGACAATGAACTATTTTGTCAACTGTTAGCCAAGGCTGGCCAGTTAGTTGAATTAAGCGATGCTTTAATAGATGCAGCAACAGGGCTTGCAGGTTGTGGTCCTGCCTTTGTCTATCTTTTCATCGAAGCCTTGGCGGATGCAGGTGTTCAGACAGGATTGCCACGAGAAATGGCTCTGAAAATGGCGGCTCAAACAGTAGTTGGTGCAGGTCAAATGGTCCTAGAAAGTCAGCAACATCCTGGAGTCTTGAAAGACCAAGTTTGCAGTCCAGGTGGTTCAACCATTGCTGGTGTAGCAAGTCTAGAAGAACATGCTTTTAGAGGAACCGTTATGGATGCTGTCAACCAAGCCTACAAAAAAACTCAAGAATTAGGCAAATAAGAGGTGAGTGTTAAAACTCACACTCTTTTTTTTACAAAGAAGGAAATGAAAAAAGCTTTTCACAAATCCCCATTTTTTTGATAGAATAGAAGAGAGAAAAATAGAAATGAGTCAGACATGTCAAAAGGATTTTTAGTCTCTCTTGAGGGACCAGAGGGAGCAGGAAAAACAAGCGTTCTTGAAGCCCTAATCCCTGTATTAGAGGATAGGGGAGTAGAAGTTTTAACAACGCGCGAACCAGGTGGGGTCTTAATTGGAGAAAAAATTCGCGAAGTTATCCTAGATCCTAGTCATACTCAAATGGATCCTAAGACTGAGCTTCTCCTCTATATTGCTAGTCGTCGACAACACTTGGTGGAAAAGGTCTTACCAGCACTTGCAGCTGGAAAACTGGTTATCATGGATCGCTTTATCGATAGTTCTGTTGCTTATCAGGGCTTTGGGCGTGGTTTAGATATCGATGCCATTGATTGGCTTAATCAGTTTGCGACTGATGGACTGAAACCTGATTTAACTCTTTATTTTGATATTGAGGTCGAAGAGGGGCTGGCACGTATTGCTGCCAACAGTAATCGGGAAGTCAATCGTTTGGACATGGAAGGTCTGGATCTACACCGAAAAGTTCGTCAAGGTTACCTTTCTCTTATTGAAAGAGAAGGAAATCGCATCGAAAAAATCGATGCTAGCCTACCACTTGATCAAGTGATTGAAAATACGCAGCAGCTACTTTTTGATAGGATGGGATTAAGGAGATGAAGCAAGAGCAATTAAGAGCTTGTCAACCTTTACAATTTGAACGTTTTATCCATATCTTGGAGCAAGGGCAGCTCAATCACGCCTATCTATTTTCAGGTAATTTTGGAAATTTAGAGATGGCCCTTTTCTTGTCTAAAAGTCTCTTTTGTAGTGAAAAAACTGATATTTTACCTTGTGAAAAATGTCGGAATTGTAAATTGATTGAGCAGGAAGAGTTTCCTGATGTGACCATAATTAAACCTCTAAATCAAGTCATTAAGACGGAGCGTATTCGAGAATTAGTTGGTCAATTTTCCCAGTCTGGTATTGAAAATCAACGTCAGGTCTTTATTATCGAGCAAGCAGAAAAAATGCATGTGAATGCTGCAAATTCACTCTTGAAGGTTATTGAAGAGCCACAAAGTGAGATTTATATTTTCTTTTTGACCGATGATGAGGAACAAATGTTGTCAACGATTCGAAGTCGGACACAGATTTTCCAATTTAAGAAGCAAGTGTCTACTTTAATGTCACAGCTTGAAGAGGCTGGTTTAGTAAAAAATAAAGCTAAGTTATTGGCTCAGTTTAGTCAATCTCAGGCGGAGGCTGAAAAGCTAGTGCATCAAGCAGGATTTTGGACACTAGTAGATGAAAGTGAACGTTTCTTTTCGTGGCTTTTAGCCCATAAAAAAGAATCCTATTTGCAAGTTGCAAAATTAACGAGTTTGGCTGATGATAAAGAAAAGCAAGATCAAGTGCTCAGAATTTTAGAGGTATTAGCTGGTCAAGAGGTTCTCAATGTTTCTGCTCGGAACATTTTGCAAAATCTCGTCCAAACTCGAAAAATGTGGCGGGCCAATGTTAGCTTTCAAAACGCTTTGGAATACCTGGTTTTACAAAAAAATTAAAGTGAAGATAGATTATAGAAAGGGCTGTAATGAATAAAAAAGAATTATTTGATGCTTTAGATGACTTTTCACAGCAATTGTTGGTAACCTTGGCAGACGTTGAAGCTATCAAGAAAAATCTCAAGAGTCTGGTAGAGGAAAATACAGCTCTTCGTTTAGAAAATGATAAACTGAGAGAACGTTTGGGAGAGGTTGAGGAGACAGCTCCAGCCAAAACGAAACATGTAAGGGAAAATGTCCGTCGCATTTATGAGGATGGTTTTCATGTTTGTCGTGACTTTTATGGTCAACGTCGGGAGCAAGATGCAGAATGTATGTTTTGTGATGAGTTGTTATTTAGGGAGTAAGTATGCAGATTCAAAAGAGTTTTAAGGGACAAACTCCCTACGGCAAGCTTTATCTAGTCGCAACGCCAATCGGTAATCTAGATGATATGACTTTTCGCTCCATTCAGACCTTGAAAGAGGTTGACTGGATCGCGGCAGAAGATACTCGTAATACGGGACTTTTGCTCAAGCATTTTGAGATTTCAACCAAGCAAATCAGTTTTCACGAACATAATGCCAAGGAAAAAATTTCTGATTTGATTGGTTTGTTGAAACAAGGTCAAAATCTTGCCCAAGTATCTGATGCAGGGATGCCTAGTATTTCTGACCCGGGGCATGATTTGGTCAAGGCTGCCATTGAAGAAGATATCGCAGTTGTCACAGTTCCAGGAGCTAGTGCAGGGATTTCTGCCTTGATTGCCAGTGGCTTAGCACCACAACCTCACATTTTTTATGGTTTCTTACCACGAAAATCAGGCCAGCAAAAGCAGTTTTTCGAAGCGAAAAAAGCTTATCCAGAGACCCAGATTTTCTATGAATCTCCTCACCGTGTAGCGGATACACTGGAGAATATGCTAGAAGTTTATGGTGACCGTCCAGTAGTTCTGGTTCGCGAATTGACCAAGATTTATGAAGAATACCAACGAGGTAAGATTACAGAGTTACTAGAAAGTATTTCTGAAACACCACTTAAGGGCGAGTGTCTTCTCATTGTAGAGGGTGCTAGTCAAGAAGTAGAGGATAAGGATGAAGAGGATTTATTTTCTGAGATACAGGACCGCATTCATCAAGGTATGAAGAAAAATCAGGCCATTAAGGAAGTTGCAAAGATTTACCAATGGAACAAAAGCCAGCTCTACGCTGCTTATCACGAATGGGAAGACAATCAATCCAATGACTAAACAGGGAAGTTTGCCTTCTTCCCTTTTTTTGTTATACTAGAAGAAGAAAAAAATAGAAAGATTTGTGGGTGTCAAACAGTCTAGTGACTTGTTCTGGAATGAACTTAAGTTTCACCCAAAGAGGTATTAGTGTCGTGTCTCAATCTTATATCAATGTTATCGGTGCGGGCTTGGCGGGTTCTGAAGCAGCCTACCAAATCGCAGAGCGTGGTATTCCAGTTAAACTTTATGAAATGCGTGGTGTCAAGTCAACACCACAACACAAAACTGACAATTTTGCAGAGTTGGTCTGCTCTAACTCTTTACGTGGAGATGCTCTTACAAATGCTGTCGGCCTCCTCAAAGAAGAAATGCGTCGCCTAGGTTCTCTTATCTTGGAATCGGCAGAAGCAACACGAGTTCCTGCTGGTGGTGCTCTCGCGGTTGACCGTGATGGTTTCTCTCAAATGGTTACTGAAAAGATTGCCAACCATCCCTTGATTGAAGTGGTACGTGACGAAATCACAGAATTGCCAACGGATGCTATTACAGTTGTAGCGACTGGACCTTTGACTAGTGATACCCTTGCTGAGAAAATTCATGCTCTTAATGGCGGTGACGGTTTTTATTTCTACGATGCTGCAGCGCCTATTGTGGATGTTAATACGATTGATATGAACAAGGTTTATCTCAAATCTCGTTATGATAAGGGAGAAGCAGCCTATCTCAATGCTCCTATGACCAAACAAGAATTTATGGATTTCCATGAAGCCTTGGTTAATGCAGAAGAAGCGCCTCTGAATTCGTTTGAAAAAGAAAAATACTTTGAAGGCTGTATGCCAATCGAGGTCATGGCCAAACGTGGTATTAAAACTATGCTCTATGGTCCTATGAAACCAGTTGGTCTAGAATATCCAGAAGATTACAAGGGACCTCGTGATGGAGACTTTAAAACCCCTTATGCAGTCGTTCAGCTTCGTCAGGATAATGCGGCTGGAAGTCTCTACAATATCGTGGGTTTCCAGACTCACCTCAAATGGGGAGAGCAGAAGCGTGTCTTCCAAATGATTCCAGGTCTTGAAAATGCTGAGTTTGTACGTTATGGTGTCATGCACCGCAATTCTTATATGGATTCACCGAATCTTCTTGAGCAGACTTATCGTTCTAAGAAACAACCAAACCTCTTCTTTGCTGGTCAGATGACGGGTGTGGAAGGCTATGTTGAGTCCGCAGCGTCAGGCTTAGTTGCGGGAATTAACGCGGCTCGTCTCTTCAAGGGAGAAAGCGAGGCTATTTTTCCAGAGACGACAGCGATTGGAAGCTTAGCTCATTACATCACCCATGCTGACAGCAAACACTTCCAGCCAATGAACGTCAATTTCGGCATTATCAAGGAGTTGGAAGGTGAACGCATTCGTGATAAGAAGGCTCGTTATGAAAAAATTGCAGAGCGTGCCTTGGCTGATTTAGAGGAATTTTTAACTATCTAATTTTTTTAAAAGAAATACTCATGATACTATAAAAATCTTAGAAATTGTGATAAAATAGTTTGAATAAAATAAAGGAGCGAAGTCAGGTGGAACCCAAATATAAACGTATTTTGATTAAGTTATCAGGTGAGGCCCTTGCTGGCGAACGTGGTGTCGGAATTGATATCAAAACTGTTCAAGCAATGGCTGAAGAAATTCAGGAAGTTCATAACTTAGGTATTGAGATTGCCCTCGTTATTGGTGGAGGAAATCTCTGGCGTGGAGAACCTGCTGCAGAAGCTGGAATGGATCGTGTACAAGCAGACTATACAGGAATGCTCGGAACCGTTATGAATGCTCTTGTAATGGCAGATTCATTGCAACAAGTTGGTGTGGATACACGTGTTCAAACAGCCATTGCTATGCAACAAGTAGCAGAACCTTACGTTCGTGGTCGTGCCCTTCGTCATCTTGAAAAAGGACGCATTGTTATCTTTGGTGCTGGAATTGGATCACCATACTTCTCAACAGATACAACAGCCGCCCTTCGTGCAGCAGAGATTGAAGCGGACGCTATCTTGATGGCTAAAAATGGTGTTGACGGTGTCTATAACGCTGATCCCAAAAAGGATAAGACAGCCGTTAAGTTTGAAGAGTTGACTCACCGTGACGTCATTAATAAAGGGCTCCGTATCATGGACTCAACTGCTTCAACACTTTCAATGGACAATGATATTGACTTGGTAGTTTTCAACATGAACCAACCAGGAAATATTAAACGTGTTGTATTTGGTGAAAATATCGGAACTACAGTTTCAAATAATATCGAAGAAAAGGAATAAGAAATCATTATGGCAAACGCAATCGTAGAAAAAGCAAAAGAGAGAATGACCCAATCTCACCACTCACTTGCTCGTGAGTTTGGAAGTATTCGTGCTGGCCGTGCTAATGCTAGCTTGCTTGACCGCATCCACGTTGAGTACTATGGTGTTGAAACACCACTTAACCAAATTGCTTCTATCACAATCCCAGAAGCGCGTGTCTTGTTGGTAACACCATTTGACAAATCATCTTTGAAAGATATCGAACGTGCTTTGAATGCTTCAGACCTAGGTATCACACCAGCTAACGATGGTTCTGTTATTCGCTTGGTAATCCCAGCTCTTACAGAAG
>CAURIB010000068.1:0-9108 GCA_963524795.1 uncultured Streptococcus sp. | reverse complement strand
AAAAAAATGCTATAATTGAAAGGACCATATCAAAGGAGAATAAGATGAATAAACCCATTATTTTAACAGGAGATCGTCCAACTGGGAAATTACATATCGGACACTATGTAGGTAGCTTAAAAAATCGTGTCTTGTTACAGGAAGAAGATAAATATGACATGTTCGTTTTTTTGGCTGATCAGCAAGCCTTAACTGACCATGCAAAAGATCCACAAACAATTGTAGAATCTATCGGGAATGTTGCCTTGGACTATCTTGCAGTGGGATTGGATCCGAAGAAATCAACGATTTTCATCCAAAGTCAGATTCCAGAGTTGGCAGAGTTGTCTATGTATTACATGAATCTAGTGTCTTTGGCTCGTTTGGAACGAAACCCAACAGTCAAGACAGAAATTGCTCAGAAAGGCTTTGGAGAAAGCATTCCAACTGGATTTTTAGTTTATCCAGTTGCTCAAGCAGCAGATATCACAGCTTTTAAGGCTAATTATGTTCCTGTAGGTACAGACCAAAAACCGATGATTGAACAAACGCGTGAAATTGTGCGTTCTTTCAATCATGCCTACAATTGTGATGTTTTGGTAGAGCCAGAAGGGATTTATCCTGAAAATGAAGGAGCAGGTCGCTTACCTGGTCTTGATGGTAATGCCAAAATGTCTAAATCGCTTAATAATGGTATCTACTTGTCAGATGATGCAGATACCTTGCGTAAGAAAGTAATGAGTATGTATACAGACCCAGATCATATTCGTGTGGAAGATCCAGGTAAGATTGAGGGCAATATGGTTTTCCACTACTTAGATGTTTTCGGACGTCCAGAAGATGCTCAAGAAATTGCTGAAATGAAAGAGCATTATCAACGTGGAGGCCTTGGTGATGTTAAGACTAAACGTTATCTACTTGAAATCCTAGAACGTGAACTTGGTCCAATCCGTGAACGTCGCCTAGAATATGCTAAAGATATGGGTGAGGTTTATAATATGCTCCAAAAAGGTAGTGAACAAGCTCGAGAAGTTGCTGGTCAAACGCTGTCAGAAGTAAAGGCAGCAATGGGGCTAAATTACTTTCATTAATCGATAAAATACGAACTATAAAACTATCTCTTCTTTAAAATTAAAGGGATAGTTTTTTTATATTATCTATTATCAATATAATTGACAAATTTTCATAGAATGGTATGATAGATACAATACAAAAAGCGTCAAGCTCAAAAAGAAAGAAAAGAGGAAACTTCAATGTCTAATTGGGACACTAAATTTTTGAAAAAAGGTTTTACCTTTGATGATGTATTGCTTATTCCAGCAGAGAGTCATGTGTTGCCTAATGATGCGGATTTAACAACAAAATTGGCAGATAATTTGACTTTAAATATCCCAATTATTACAGCTGCAATGGACACTGTAACAGAAAGCCAAATGGCCATTGCAATCGCGCGTGCAGGTGGACTTGGAGTTATCCATAAAAACATGTCTATTGAGCAACAAGCTGACGAAGTTCGTAAGGTAAAACGTTCTGAAAATGGTGTTATCATTGATCCATTCTTCTTGACTCCTGAACATACAATCGCTGAAGCAGATGAACTCATGGGCCGTTACCGTATCAGTGGTGTCCCAGTGGTTGAAACTCTTGAAAACCGTAAGTTAATTGGTATTTTGACCAACCGAGATCTGCGTTTCATTTCTGACTACAATCAACCAATTTCAAAACACATGACTAGTGAAAACCTAGTTACTGCTCCGGTTGGTACAGACTTAAAAACTGCAGAGAGTATTCTTCAAGAACACCGTATTGAGAAATTACCTTTAGTTGATGAGGAAGGACGTCTATCAGGTTTAATCACCATTAAAGATATTGAAAAAGTAATTGAGTTCCCAAATGCGGCAAAAGATGAATTCGGTCGTCTTCTAGTCGCTGGTGCGGTAGGTGTCACTTCTGATACATTTGAACGTGCTGAAGCCCTCTTTGAAGCAGGAGCTGATGCTATTGTTATCGATACTGCCCATGGTCACTCAGCGGGTGTACTTCGTAAAATTGCTGAGATTCGTGCTCATTTCCCAGACCGTACACTGATTGCTGGGAACATCGCTACTGCTGAAGGAGCACGTGCTCTTTATGATGCAGGTGTTGACGTTGTTAAAGTCGGTATTGGCCCAGGTTCAATCTGTACTACTCGTGTGATTGCTGGTGTCGGAGTTCCTCAAGTTACAGCTATTTATGACGCTGCAGCAGTGGCGCGTGAATATGGTAAAACAATCATTGCTGATGGTGGAATCAAGTATTCTGGAGATATTGTTAAAGCCCTTGCTGCTGGTGGAAATGCAGTAATGCTTGGATCAATGTTTGCAGGAACAGATGAAGCTCCAGGTGAAACTGAAATCTTCCAAGGACGTAAGTTCAAGACATACCGCGGTATGGGTTCAATTGCTGCTATGAAGAAAGGTTCAAGTGACCGTTACTTCCAAGGTTCTGTCAATGAAGCAAACAAACTGGTTCCAGAAGGAATTGAAGGGCGCGTTGCTTATAAAGGAGCAGCAGCTGATATTGTCTTCCAAATGATTGGTGGTATCCGTTCTGGGATGGGTTACTGTGGTGCCGCTAACCTTAAAGAACTACATGATAATGCTCAATTTATCGAAATGTCTGGTGCAGGTCTAAAAGAAAGCCATCCACACGATGTGCAAATCACAAATGAAGCACCAAACTACTCAATGTAACAAAAAATCTCCTGTTGTGACAGGAGATTTTTTATTATGTGACTTTCAGTCCGTCTTGCTCCGTTAGGTGCGAGACAAAAAAACCACCCGCTATGCGGGTGCGCATCGAAGGTTATACCAAAAAACTCCAAACGCGATACAATTAAGGTGTTCAAACTAATTGTAAAGCGAAAGGAGAAAAATATGGCTCAAAAAGCACATAGTTTATCACACACAAAATGGATGTGTAAATATCACATTGTGTTCACCCCTAAGTATAGACGAAAAGTGATCTATAATCAATATCGAAGTAGTTTGGGAGAAATATTCCATAGATTATGTAGTTATAAAGGTATTGAGATTATCGAGGGCCATTTAATGCCAGATCATGTTCATATGTTGGTAAGTATTTCACCTAGAATTAGTATTTCAAGTTTCATGGGATATTTAAAAGGTAAAAGCGCTCTAATGATGTTTGATAAACACGCAAATCTGAAATATAAGTTTGGAAATCGACATTTTTGGGCAGAGGGATATTATGTGAGTACAGTTGGCCTCAATGAAGCCACAATAAAGAAATACATTCAGGAACAAGAGCGAAAAGATATTGCTTTAGATAAGTTGAGTGTAAAAGAATATGAAGATCCCTTTAGGGATAGTGGCAAGTAGTACATATGCCTCTTTGAGAGGCTTGTGACGAGTCAAATGCAATAAGGCTTGAACAAAGTGAAAGCCAGCGTCTTTAGGCGCTGGCTAGTTATCTGGGCTTATAGCCCTGGTACAAACCACCCGTTTGACGGGTGGTCATGATTGTTTACACTAATGTAAATATCAGTTTACAGATAATTGACCATCTTTTACAGTAAACACACTGAGATTATCAGGTAAGTTCTGAAGATGCTCTAAACTAGTTGTAGTAATAAAGGTTTGAATATTTTGAGATATAGTTTCTAATAATTTAAGTTGACGAGTGTTATCAAGTTCACTCATAACATCATCAAGCAAAAGAATGGGAGACTCCTTAGTGATACTCTCCATCAATTCTATTTCTGCAAGTTTTATAGATAAAACCAGGCTACGATGTTGTCCTTGACTTCCAAAGCTTGCGTCCATTCCATTGATTAAGAAAATCATATCATCCCGATGAGGGCCAACTCCAGTATTCTTCTTAAATAAATCTCTTGATCTACTTTTTTGAAGTGCTGCATAGAAAGATTCTGCTAGGTGTTCCTTGTCAGTAAAGTTTACAGATGGTTGATAACGTATTGACAACTCTTCCAATTGGTCTGAGATATCAAAGTGCTTTTTATGACCAAAAGACTCCATTTTTTTGATAAATTCTGCTCTGTGAACCATCACTCGACAACCGTAGTCCACTAGCTGGTCATCTAGAACAGATAAAAATGTTTCGTCAATCTGATTCGCTGACTTTAAGTAGGTATTTCTTTGTTTGAGCACATGATTGTAGCTTGACAAATCTGACAAGTATATGGGTTTGATTTGTCCTAGTTCCATATCTATAAACTTACGTCGGATAGCAGGTGCTCCTTTGACAAGTTGTAAATCTTCGGGTGCAAATAGAACAACATTCATGTTTCCAATATAGTCAGATAGCCGAGCTTGTTTTAAGTGATTAACTTTAGTAATTCGACCTTTTGGAGTCAAATCAATCTCAAGTGGAATAGTAGCCGTTCGTTTTTGAATAATTCCAGAAACTTGAAGCTGTTCTTCTTCGAATTGAATTAAATTCTTGTCTGTCTTTGTCCGATGACTTCTAGTTAAAGCTAAAAAGTAAATACTTTCCAGAAGATTAGTTTTGCCTTGGGCATTTCGACCAACAAATACATTCAATTTAGGATTAAATTCAATCTCAGTATCCTGATAGTTTCTAAATTGCTTGATGGATAAGTTTTTTAGCCACATACTTATCTACCTGGGAAACGTGGTGCAGTTTTTGTTTCAGCTTTCTGGGTCTTTTTTGTTGGCTTTTTTTTGACCGTCTTATTCATTTCTTTGACAAGTTTAGCCACACGTTCTTTCTCAAGTTTTTCTTGAAGATATTCTTCCTGTTCTTCTTGACTAGGTTGAGTCAAAATGATGTGGATTTTCAAATCAGGAATGTCGATGGAGTCTCCGATTCTTACTTTTTTCCCACGACGATTTTCCAATTCGCCATTAAAGTAGACAAGATGGTCAGCTAAAAAGGATTTAATGGCTCCGCCACTGTGTATAATACCAAGTTCTTTCAAGAGAGCTTGGAGAGTGATAAATTCTTCAAATAATTTGTATTCCATAGTTCACCTCAATCTTTGGTATTATACCATATTTTACCTTGAAATGGCAGAGGTAAATTCGTTAGAAATGAAAGCGATTTTAATTCTAAAAGGGATAAAGAGAACAAGAAAATTTTCTCTTTTCATGGTATAATAGAACTCTATGTAGAAGGAGGTAAGCGATGGAGTTAGTACCTGGAATTGCAGTGCATTTTATCCAATCAAAAAAATTTAAAACTAATAAAATTACTGTGCGTTTCACAGCTCCATTGTCTTTGGATTCAATTTCAAGTCGCATGTTAAGTGCTAGTATGCTTGAAACTGCCAACCAAAGTTATCCGACTGCTCAACTGTTTCGAAAACATTTAGCGACCTTGTATGGGACTGATTTGTCAGCGCACGCCTATCGAAGAGGACAAAGCCATCTTGTGGATTTGAGCATTACCTATGTGCGTGATGAGTTTTTAAGTAAGAAAAATATTTTAACTTCGCAAATTTTAGAATTATTAAATCAGGTCTTATTCTTTCCCTTGATCGATGATGTGGGATTTGAAAAGAAAACCTTTGAAATTGAGAAAAAACAGGTCTTATCAAGACTAGAGTCAGAGTTAGAAGATCCCTTCTTTTTTGCTCATAAAGAATTAGATCAATTGTTTTTCCAAGAAGAATCAATGCAGTTAGTTCCTAAAGATTTGATTTCTAGAATTTCAGAAGAGACTTCTAAAACTTGTTTTTCAAGTTTTCAAAAAATGATGAAAGAAGATCAAATAGATATTTTCTTCTTAGGAGATTTTAATGAAATTGAAGTTTTAGAGTATTTGAAAAAATTATCGTTAACAGGTCGTAAATCATCTGTAAATATTCAATACCAGCAACCCTATTCTAATATTCTTAAAGAAGGTATTGTTAGAAAGAAATTGGGACAGTCTGTTTTAGAGATGGGCTACCATAGTTCAGTGGCATATGGTGATGAAGAACAGATGGCAGTGCTTCTTGTAAATGGTCTTTTAGGAGCCTTTCCTCATTCGAAACTATTTACCCAAGTGCGAGAAAAAGAAGGACTGGCCTATACGGTATCAAGTCACTTGGATCTCTTTAGTGGATTTTTACGATTGTTTGCTGGAATTGATCGGCAAAATCGAAATAAAGTAAGAAAATTGATGAATCATCAGTTGCTTGACATAAAAAATGGCAAGTTTACAGATAAGGAAATTGATCAGACTAAACAAATGATTCGTCGATCCTTACTACTAGCTCAGGATAATCAAGATTCTATTGTCGATAAATATTATCTGTCAACCTTTTTTGGGAAAGCAAATCTTGATACAAAAACTTTAATCGATAAACTCGAACAAGTTGATAGAGGAGCAATTTGTGAAGCAGCAAACAGTTTTAAGTTGCAGGCTATTTATTTTATGGAAGGAGCAGAATGACCAGACCTACTTTTCAAAAGAAATATTATCCTGCTGTAAAAGAAACTTTGTATCAAACTAGCTTAGAAAATGGTTTGACAGTTACTTTACTACCTAAAAAGGACTTTAACGAGGTTTATGGAGTTTTGAGTGTCCAAGTCGGTTCTGTTGACACAAGGTTTACAGTAGATGATAAGGGCTTACAAAAATATCCTCAAGGAATCGCTCATTTCTTAGAACATAAGCTTTTTGAAAGAGAAGATTCTGGAGATGTTATGGCAGCTTTTACAGAGCTAGGGGCTGAAAGTAATGCCTTTACGAGCTTTACAAATACTAGCTATCTTTTCTCGACTTCCGAAAATGTTCTAGAGTGCTTAGATTTACTTGAAGAACTTGTCACTACCTTCAATATAACTGAAGAATCAGTGGAGCGCGAAAAAGATATCATTCAGCAGGAAAGAGAGATGTATCAGGATGATCCAGATTCTTGTCTATTTTTCAATACTCTGGCAAATCTCTATCCAGAAAGTCCTTTAGCTTCAGATATTGTCGGTAGTGAAAACTCCATTGATGCTATTTGTCTGGAGGATTTGAAAGAGAACTTTAAAGAGTTTTACAGACCTATCAATAGTAATATCTTTTTGGTCGGTAATTTTAAACTTGAACTTCTTGAAGATTATTTTACTAAGAAATCTTATCTTCAAGAGAAAAAACATGAGTTTAAAAGAGAACAAATATCTTTACATCCTGTAAAGACTACTGAAAGTTTACGGATGGAAGTGGCTTCTCCAAAATTAGCGATCGGTATTAGAGGAAATAAAGACATCGGAAATCGAGATCAATATCGTTATCATCTTTTATTGAAATTGTTGTTTACAATGATGTTTGGTTGGACTTCACAAAGATTTCAAAGATTATATGAGTCTGGAAAACTGGATGCTTCCCTGTCTTTAGAAATTGAAGTAGATCCTCGTTTCCATTTTGTGATATTAACAATGGATACAAAGGAACCTGTGGCACTTTCTCATCAATTTCGTAAAGCTATTCGCAATTTTATGAAAGATGAGGATGTAACTGAGGAACACTTGGATATTATAAAAACTGAGATGTATGGAGAATTTCTTCATAGTATGGATTCCTTAGAATACATTGCTACTCAGTATCATCCAACCGATACAGGTTCTACCCTGTTTGATCTTCCTAAACTTTTGCAGGAAATTACTCTAGAGGATGTTCTAGAAGCAGGACATGATTTGATAGATAATAGCGACATGGTTGATTGTACAATTTTTCCGATATAATCGCTAGAAAATACACTAGAAAGAAGGAATGTTAAGTATGAGAAAAAAAACAATTGGCGAGGTCTTACGCCTTGCGAGAATTAACCAAGGACTGAGCTTGGAGGAATTACACAGAAAGACGGATATTCAACTGGATTTGTTGGAGGCAATGGAGTCAGATGATTTTGACAAACTACCGAGTACTTTTTATGCTCGTTCATTTTTGAGAAAGTATGCTTGGGCTGTTGAATTAGATGAACATATTGTTCTAGATGCCTATGATTCGGGAAGTATGATTACTTATGAAGAGGTAGATGTTGATGAGATTGAACTTTCAGGACGTAGACGGTCTAATCGAAAGAAAAATTCATTTCTCCCGCTTTTTTACTTTGTTCTTTTTTCTTTATCAATTTTAATTTTTGTAACCTACTATGTGTGGAATTATATTCAAACCCAACCAACTGTGTCTTCTGCGGCAACTTATAGTGTTGTGAGTTCAACAAGTACTTCTAGTAGTGAGATATCAAGTAGTAACCAATCTACTAGTTCATCAAGTTCGAGTGAAGCCTCTTCTGTAATCATCTCTGGTCAGGGAGATACGATAGCAGCAGAATACAAAACTTCTAAAGATTCAGTTGAGCTTCAATTCTCTGTTACCGATGCAACGAGCTGGATCAGTGTTTCGGATACTGATTTGGCAGGAGGAGTGACTCTTGAACCCAATAATAAAACAGCTAAAACCACGATTTCAAAAAATAATCCTGTAACAATTACATTGGGAGTTGTTAAAGGAGTAACAGTGAAAGTCGATAATCAGGAAATTGATACTTCAAAATTGGCTGGGGAAACTGGCTGGATTACACTGACACTGAGTTCAAATTAAGGAAGGATAATATGAAAAAAGAGAATATTCCTAATATACTTACGCTTGGTAGAATTTTATTTATTCCCATTTTTGTTCTTCTTCTATCATTTGGATCGTCTCCTTTGTTTCATACAACTGCAGCAGTTATTTTTGCTATTGCCAGTATCACTGATTATCTAGATGGTTATTTGGCTAGAAAATGGCAGGTAGTTAGCAATTTTGGGAAATTTGCAGATCCAATGGCAGATAAGTTGTTAGTTATGTCAGCCTTTATTATGCTAGTTGGTCTAAATATGGCACCAGCTTGGGTGGTAGCAGTTATTATCTGCCGTGAACTTGCAGTCACTGGTTTGCGCTTGCTCTTAGTTGAAACAGGAGGTACCGTCCTAGCTGCTGCTATGCCTGGAAAAATCAAGACATTTAGTCAGATGTTTGCGATTATATTCTTGCTACTTCACTGGAATGTTCTTGGTCAGATAACTCTTTATATTGCCTTGTTCTTCACAGTTTATTCTGGTTATGATTACTTCAAGGGAAGCGCGTATTTGTTTAAAGGAACCTTTCGCTAGATATGGAATCGATTATTGA
>CAURIB010000067.1:0-9116 GCA_963524795.1 uncultured Streptococcus sp. | reverse complement strand
AGGATTATTTCTTGCGTCAGCGTAAAAAGACAGAGCAGTTTATTTCAGAAATCAACAGCCAGTCTATGTACTACAAGCAACAAATCTCAGAGGTTATGTTTAATCTCCTGGATTCTCACGATACAGAGCGTATCCTTACAACTGCCAAAGGAAATATCCAGCATGTCAAGGCTGCCCTAACTTTCCTCTACCTTCAAAAAGGGACTCCTTGTATCTATTACGGAACAGAGCTGGCACTAATAGGTGGGCCAGACCCTGACTGCCGTCGTGTCATGCCTTGGGACCGTGTGTCTGAAGACAATGACATGCTGATTTTCATGAAGAAATTAATCCAAGTCCGTAAGGAAGTGGCAAGCATGATCCAGCATGGTTCCTATAGCTTGCAAGAAGTGAAGCCAGATGTTCTAGCATTAACGTGGAACTACGAAGGGAAAGCAGTTCAAGCCATCTTTAATCAGTCTTCTGAGAAATATACTTTAGACAGAGATTCAGTTGATTTAGCGAGTCATTGCCAGTTTGAAGATGGACAACAAGTTATCTTGTCAGCTGGATTTGTAGTTTATTTAGATTCGATTTAAACCGGTTTTTAACTCCAACACATGCTTGTTTTAAACTAGAAAGGAAAGACCGATGGAAAAACTTCAAGTTTCCGAAGAATGGTTGCAAAAATACCAAGAAATCAAACATATTTTGACCTCGTCTGTCAATTACGCAAAGTGTTTTGAGATGAAAGAAATAGACGGCAAGGAAGTCTTTGTCCTAGATATGGGGGAAGTGACCTTCCCAAGTGGAGAAATTTTGGTTAGAGATCCCTTGGTCTGGCTCCGTAGGAATGAAAAACCCTATCTAGAGACCGTTGCCAAAGGAACATTTCCTCTAAAAACCTTAGTAGTCAAGATCGAAGAAGATCATTATCGGTATATTGCAACAAGAGTTCAATTTACAGATAAGCTTCCAGTTGTTTACTATGAAGCCTTAACTGGTACTGAAAACTTGGATTCGGTTGAAGAAGATTCTTATTTTGGGTTTTCAGTCGATGCAGGCTTGGCAACCATTGTGGATGTTGAGACTAAAAATGCCTACTGTGATTTTGAAGAAAAATGGTATCAAGAAAATCCTGAAAAAAACATCTATGATGATTTCTTCGCGGAAATTTTTGCTCAAAATGCCATAGAACATCCCCTATATCAGCGAGAAGGCGGTGATTGGATTAACTTTAAAATCCCAGATACAGACCTGACTATTCCAATGATTCAGTCTGGTTTTGGAGATGGAAATTATCCTGTTTACTTTGGCTATGATAAGGATCACCAACTATGTGATGTGGTTATCGAATATATCTATCTTGGATAAGGAGTTGGATAATGGCACTCAAGGAAGTTTATGATTATTTTCGTCACTATGATAAGGACACTTATCAAGTTGTCGCCTGCATGGGCAATGAACCATCGGAAGAAGATGTTCAGGATTTTGAAAATCAATACGGCATTCGTCTGCCAGAAGATTTCAGGGAATTCACCATGTCAGCTTTGGGAGGCCTCTTTATGGAGGTCAGAGAAGAGCTATGGCCAAGAGCCAAGGCTTACGATGTAGTCCCTTTTTGGACCTTCTGCCGAGGTATCAAGGTCTTGGGAATTGCAAATGGCATCCCAGACTTCCTAGACATTCGTCTTAAAACCAAGGAATTACACTCTCTGGGTTTTGTGGATTATATCCCCTTTCTGTCTATCATCGGTGATGGAGATGTCATGTTTTGCTTTGATAAAGACAATCACATAGTTGCTCTAGACTGGTATAATAGTGGCGAAACTGAAGAGCTTGAATGTGATTTTTCAGGACTTTTACTCCAGCAAATTGCCGAGCTAGAAGAGCGTAAAAATGAGATGGTCAAGCTTTTGGAAAAGGAGAAATCTAGTCAATAATCTATAAGGAAATATCAGTTTGATAGTCCGTAAAAGAGGTTGGGACAAAAGATCCCGACCTCACTTTTTATTAGCAATCAAACTTTGACGCGGTTGCTGATTGAACTTTTTGTTCGTCTTTTAGACTCCAAAAATCTCCTAATCATCCTCGCGGGGCTGGGACTACGAAATCGAGACTTTGTCTATCAATTTCTGTCCCACCGCCTTTTTTAGTAAAATCATTCACTAAATGTACATTCAGTTTTGTATGATTTTCTACAAATTATAGAAAAAAGAATCAAAAGTATGATTTTTATACAGATAGTATTGAAGTTTCTTATATTATTTTATAAAATAGAAGTAAAATACTACTGTAAAAGTAGAGCGCTTTCACAAAAATGGAAGCGGTTACGAATATAAGGAGGATCTTATGGGAAAAGATCATTGGAATCGAAAAAGAGTGTATAGTATCCGAAAATTTACGGTGGGTACTTGCTCAGTAGTTATCGGCACTTGCTCGGTATTATTTGGAGCAAGTGTAGCTGGTGCAAATCCAGTAGCTGCGGAAGAAACTCCGATTACAGTTGCTACAGAAAAAGTAGAGGACGAATCTAAAAAAGAGAACCTTGTTGAAACGGCAAATTCAGTTGCTGATGAAGCGGTTGCTCCAAGCCATGAAGCTGAAAAAGCACAGGACGATCAAACTCTACAATCAGACTCTGACAAAAAAGAGGATTCCATGCTAGATAAGAAACCTCAAGTAATTACTCAAGACCAATCTTCTCAAACGGAAAAACCGGACCTAAAACCGGCTACCAGCGAGGAGGTAAATCAATTGGTTGAGGATCGTAAAGTAGAATTTAACCAAAACTGGCATTTTAAACTTAATGCTAATGCAAAAGACGCTATCAAACCAGATGCAGATGTATCAAGCTGGAAGAAATTAGACCTTCCTCACGACTGGAGTATCTACAATGACTTCGACCATCAGTCACCTGCCCAAAATGAAGGTGGACAATTGAATGGTGGAGATGCTTGGTATCGCAAGACCTTTAAACTTGACGAAAAAGACCTTAACAAGAATGTTCGCCTAGTCTTTGACGGAGTTTATATGGATTCGCAAGTCTATGTAAACGGTCAGCTAGTTGGTCACTATCCAAATGGTTACAACCAATTCTCTTATGATATCACTGACTATCTCAATAAAGACGGTCGTGAAAACGTCATTGCAGTTCATGCAATCAATAAACAACCAAGTAGCCGTTGGTACTCAGGAAGTGGTATCTACCGTGATGTTACTCTTCAAGTGACAGACAAATTGCATGTTGCCAAAAATGGTACAACCATCTTAACACCAGAGCTTGAAAAACAACAAAATGGTAAGGTTGACACTCACGTATCAAGTAAGATTGTCAATACTGATGATAAAGACCACGAAATCGTAGCTGAGTATCAAATCATCGAACGTGGAGGAAAAGCAGTAAGTGACCTAGTTCGTACAGCTAGTCAAGTCTTGAAAGCTCATCAGTCAACTAGCCTGAATGCTGTCTTGCAAGTTGAGAAACCAAAACTTTGGACAGTTCTCAGCGACCAACCAGCTCTCTACGAATTGGTAACGCGTGTGTATCGTGATGGTCAGTTAGTTGATGCGAAGAAAGATATGTTTGGTTACCGTTACTACAACTGGACACCAAACGAAGGCTTCTCTCTTAACGGCGAAAAAATGAAATTCCATGGTGTTTCTCTTCACCATGACCACGGGGCTCTAGGAGCAGAAGAAAACTACAAAGCAGAATACCGTCGCCTCAAACAAATGAAGGAGATGGGTGTTAACTCTATCCGTACAACTCACAACCCAGCTAGTGAGCAGACTCTACAAATTGCGGCAGAGCTTGGTTTGTTGGTTCAGGAAGAAGCTTTTGATACTTGGTATGGTGGTAAGAAACAGTACGACTACGGACGTTTCTTTGAAAAAGATGCCACTCACCCAGAAGCTAAAAAAGGTGAAAAATGGTCTGACTTTGACTTGCGTACCATGGTCGAAAGAGGCAAGAACAACCCAGCTATCTTCATGTGGTCTATCGGTAATGAAATCGGTGAAGCTTCAGGAGATCCACATTCTCTAGCGACTGTTAAGCGTTTGGTCAAGGTTATCAAGGACGTTGATAAGACTCGTTATGTCACAATGGGAGCAGATAAATTCCGTTTCGGTGATGGTAGCGGTGGACATGAAAAAATCGCTGATGAACTCGATGCCGTTGGATTTAACTATTCAGAAGACAACTACAAGAAACTGCGTGCGAAACATCCAAACTGGTTGATTTATGGATCAGAAACTTCTTCAGCGACTCGAACACGTGGAAGTTACTATCGTCCAGAACGTGAATTGGTACATAGCAACCAGGCTTATCGTAATTACGAGCAGTCAGACTACGGTAATGACCGTGTTGGTTGGGGTAAAACAGCTACAGCATCTTGGACATTTGACCGTGACAATGCAGGCTATGCAGGTCAGTTCATCTGGACAGGTACTGACTATATTGGTGAGCCGACTCCATGGCATAACCAAAACCAAACACCAGTTAAAAGTTCTTACTTTGGTATCGTAGATACAGCTGGCATTCCTAAGAATGACTATTACTTGTACCAAAGCCAATGGGTTTCTGCTCAGAAGAAACCAATGGTTCACCTCCTTCCTCACTGGAACTGGGAAGATCCTACTCTGAAAGCAAATGTAGCTGATGCAGATGGTAAAATTCCAGTCCGTGCTTACTCTAATGCTGCAAGTGTTGAGTTATTCTTGAACGGTGAATCTTTAGGCAAGAAGACCTTTAACAAAAAACAAACTAGCGATGGACGTACTTACCAAGAAGGTGCCAATGCTAAGGAACTTTACCTTGAGTGGAAGGTTGCTTTCGAAGCTGGAACCTTGGAAGCAGTAGCTCGTGATGAAGCAGGTAATGAAATTGCTCGTGATAAGATTACGACTGCTGGAGAGCCAGCAGGTGTTCGATTAGTCAAAGAAGAACATGCTATCGCAGCAGACGGAAAAGACCTCACTTATATTTACTATGAAATCGTTGACCAGGCTGGTAATGTAGTTCCTACAGCTAATAATCTTGTTCGCTTCCAGTTGCACGGTCAAGGTCAGATTGTCGGTGTGGACAACGGTGAACAAGCAAGCCGTGAGCGTTACAAAGAACAAGCAGACGGTTCATGGATCCGAAAGGCCTTCAATGGTAAGGGTGTTGTCATTGTTAAATCAACTGAGCAAGCTGGTAAATTTACTTTGACTGCTCACTCTGATCTCTTGAAATCTGCTCAAACTACTATCTTCACAGGTAAGAAAGACCAAGAAGAAAAAACTGTCTTAGGTACAGAAGTACCTAAAGTACGTACAGTTATCGGACAAGCACCAAAAATGCCTAAGAAAGTGGCCTTTATCTACAGTGACGGCAGCCGTGCAAAACTTCCAGTAGAATGGTCAGCAGTTGATGTCAACGAACCAGGAATTGTTACTGTTAAAGGTGTGGCAGAAGGACGTGAAGT
Organism: uncultured Streptococcus sp.; assembly: GCA_963524795.1. Classification (GTDB taxonomy): domain Bacteria; phylum Bacillota; class Bacilli; order Lactobacillales; family Streptococcaceae; genus Streptococcus. The sequence continues at coordinate 3,666 of CAURIB010000067.1, read as the reverse complement.
AGAAGCGCGTGTTGAAGTCTTGGCTCTCGAAGCAGAATTGCCTGTAGTCAAGAGAATCGCTCCAAATACAGACCTAAGTTCAGTTGACAAATCTGTTTCCTACGTATTATCAGATGGTACTGTAGCAAGCTATGATGTTAATAAGTGGGAAATTGCAGCTGAAGATCAAGCTAAACTAGCAATCCCAGGTTCTCGCATCCCAGCAAAAGGTATTTTAGAAGATGAAGAAATCGCTGCGACCTTTGTAGTTGCAGAAGGGGAAGCTGCTAATCCAGTAGTTCCAAGTGTAACTGTAGCAGATCAAGCGGTTGAAGGTCTTTCAACTGACCAACCTGTAAAATATCACAAGCTTGCTTATGGAGCATCCTTGCCAGAGGTCAAAGCTACAGCCGAAAATGCTCAAGTGACAGTTATTCAAGCTAATGAAGCAAATGGTATGCGTGCAAGCATCCATGTTCAACCAAACGATGGTGGTCCACTACAAACTTATGCTATCCAATTCCTACAAGAAGCTCCACAAATTGAACGTTTGAGCCTAGAAGTTGAAAATGCAGCCGCTTTGAAAGAGGACCAAACTGTCGGTATCAAGGTCTTGGCTCACTATCAAGACGGTACACAAGCAGTCTTGAAAGCTGATAAGGTTACCTTCTCAACTACAGGTGAAGGAGATGTAGCCGTTCGTAAAGGCATGCTTGAATTGCACAAACCGGGTCAAGTAACTCTGAAAGCTCAATTTGAGGGAGCAGAAGGTCAGATTGACTTGAACATTCAAGCAAATACTGAAAGCAAAGTTGTCCAAGCCATCCGTCCAGTCAGCGTAGTGACAGGTTTGAACCAAGAACCAAGTCTACCTGATACAGTAACCGTAGAGTACGATAAAGGATTTCCAAAAGTTCACAAGGTTACTTGGCAAGAAGTTGCTAAGGAAGACCTTGCTAAGTACCATAGCTTTGATGTTCTTGGTAAAGTAGAAGGTCTTGAAAAAGAGGCTCATGCAAAAGTATCTATAGAAGGTATCATTGCTGTCGAAGAAGTGAGCGTAACAACTCCGATTTCAGAAGCTCCTCAATTGCCAGAGAGTGTTCGTACTTATCACTCAAATGGTCAAGTATCTTCAGCTAAAGTAACTTGGGACGCAATTGAACCAAGCCAATACGCACAAGAAGGCAAGTTTACTGTGACAGGACATGTTGAAGGAACTCAGTTACCAACCAAACTTCATGTTCGTGTCTCTGCTCAAACAGAAGTTGGTGCTAACATCTCTGACCAATGGACTGGTTCAGAATTGCCGCTTGCTTTTGCTTCAGACTCAAATCCAAGCGATTCAGTAGCAAATGTCAATGATAAATTGATTTCTTATAACAACCAACCAGCTAACCGTTGGACAAACTGGAACCGTACAAGTGAAGCATCAGTCGGGGTACTCTTTGGAGACTCTGGTATCATGTCTAAACGTTCGGTTGATAACCTTAATGTAGCCTTCCACGAAGACCACGGAGTTGGTGCACCTAAGTCTTATGTCATCGAATACTATGTTGGCTCAGAAACTCCAACAGTTCCTAAGAATCCAAGCTTTGTAGCTAGTGAAGACCACGTCTTTAATGATGATAAGAACTGGAAACAAGTAACAAATCTCAAGGCTCCTGATCAAGTAAGAGCTGGAGAAATGACCCACTTTAGCTTTGATAAAGTCAACACTTACGCAGTTCGTATCCGCATGGTTCGACCAGATGGTAAATGGGGTACTTCAATTACAGAATTGCAAATCTTCTCTAAACAAGTAGCTGCAGCTAAGAAAGCTCAAGCTCAAATCCAAGTAGATGGAAAAGATTTGCCAAACTTTAACCCAGGCTTGACTGACTACTATCTAGAAGCAAGCCAAGGAAAAGTTCCAGCTGTAACAGCAAGTGTTACTGAAAATGGTATTGCAACAGTTGTACCAAGCGTACGTGAAGGAGATCCAGTTCGTGTTGTTGTCAAGGCAGAAAATGGAGATATCCTGGGTGAATACCGCCTACACTTCACAACTGACAAAGATTTACTAACAAGTAAACCAGTAGCTGTGGCTAAAGCTTCTCGCTTGGTTGCTAAGGGGCAAAACCTAGACTTACCAGCCAAAGTTCCTGTTTACTTTACAGGAAAAGATGGCTATGAAGTCAAGGACTTGGCTGTTGACTGGGAAGAAGTTCCAGCAGAAAATCTAGCAAAAGCTGGTGAATTTACAGTTCATGGTCGCGTTTTAGGTACTGATTTATCCGCTGAAGTGGCTGTACGAGTGACAGACAAACTCGGTGAAAACCTATCAGACAACCCAGACTTCGATGATGACAGCAACCGCTCATTTGCCTCAGCAACTAACGATATTGATCCAAATTCTCGTGACCGTGTGGACTATGTCAATGATGGTTCTGATGATGAAAGCCGTCGTTGGACTAACTGGTCTGCAACTCCATCTTCTAATCCAGAAGTTTCAGTAGGGGTTATCTTTAGAGAAGCTGGTAAGATTGTTGAGCGTTCAGTAGCAGAAGGAAAAATTCGATTCTTTGCAGATGGTGGAACAGACGCCCCTTCTAAACTAGTATTAGAACGCTATGTTGGACCAGAATTTGATTCACCAGAATATTACTCTAACTACCAACCATACGATCCTGATCACCCATTCAACACTCCTTCTAACTGGGAGAAAGTTGAATACCGTGCGGATCAAGAAATTCAAGCAGGAACTGACATCCATGTAACCTTTGCACCAGTCAAAGCTAAAGCTATGAGATGGCGCATGGAAAGAAAAGCAGACAAGAAGGGTGTGGCTATCACTGAAATGGCCTTTATCGCACCAAGTGAAGCACCTAAGGACAATACAGCTTCTAAACTTCTTGTGGATGGTAGAGAGCTTGCTGACTTCTCAGAAGGTCGCGTTGATTACTCAGTTACCTATAGTGGAAACCGTCCTAAAGTGACAGTTGAAGCTGGTGAAAACGTAGCGGCGACAGTTGTTGATAGTGGTGACGATAAACTTCCAGTTTTGGTACGTCTTGTTTCAGAAAGTGGTAAGAACGTTAAAGAATATCGAATCCAATTGACTAAAGATGAGGTCGAAACTGCTAAGACAGAACCAGCTGTTCAAGAAGCACTTCCTAGCCTAGAAGTGGTAGAAGAAGCAATTAGCTTTAAGTCTATTAAGCAAGATGATCCGACTCTTCCAGAAGGTGAAACTCGTGTGACTCAAGTAGGTCGTGAAGGTAAAGAACGCATCCTTACTGAAGTAGCAGTAGATGGAAGCCGTACTGAAAAACTTCGTGAAGTTGTTGAAGCAGCACAAAATGAGATTGTCTTAGTCGGAACTAAGAAAGAAGTATCAGGTAAAACTGATCCAGCTATCCATGAGGTCCCAGAATTTACTGGTGGCGTAAATGGTGTCGAAGCAGCTATTCATGAAGCTCCAGAATACACTGAAGCTATTGGCACAGCAGGTGACGAGCCAGCTCCGGTAGTAGAAGTTCCAGAGTACACAGGAGCAATTGGAACAGCAGGCGATGAGCCAGCTCCAGTAGTAGAAGTTCCAGAGTACACAGGAGCAATTGGAACAGCAGGTGACGATCCAGCTCCAGTATTAGAAGTTCCAGAGTACACAGGAGCAATTGGAACAGCAGGCGATGAGCCAGCTCC
>CAURIB010000066.1:0-9155 GCA_963524795.1 uncultured Streptococcus sp. | reverse complement strand
TTGTTCATGATTTCTCCTATATGAATATCGTTTTTGTTTACAGGGCGGATGTTCCAGTCCGCGGGGTATTTGAAAGGTTCCGGGGCCTTACAAATGGGGTAAACAATACCGTCTACTATTGTATCAAAATTCTCAGATAAAAGTCAAGAGATTGGGAAAATATTTTTTTATTTCTGCCAGATTCTCAACCTTTTTTCTGCCTGCTCCTGAAGGATTGTCTGAAAAATTTTAGAGACTAAATAAATGGCGCAAGTCAGGAATAGCGTAACCACTAGATAATTGATCAAACGACCGTGGTCTCCAACCAATGGCGGTTTTGTCAAAAAGCCATAATCTCCACCCGTCATTAGATTAACCACAAAAATCACAGCATTAAGCGAAGATGTGATGATTAGGGTCCGTTTGAAGTCCAATAAGCTAGCATCGTAGTCCTTCAAGAGATAAATCAAGGAATTTCCAAGAAGGGCTAAGTGTCCGAAAATAAAGGACAAAATGGCAATGTGGGGGAAGGGATAGGGATCTGGCACTGGATAAATAAAAGCTGCCAAAGTTCCAAAGGTTCCCAGCACAGCAAAATACTGCTTGACTCTAGAGACACCTGGGGTCAAAAGCACTACAAACATAGCCAAACGGCAATGATAAAGGGGTAGACTTTCAGTTAGAGGCATCTGATTTACTAAATACCATCCGTAGAGCAGGATTAGCTGTACCGCCTGTAAAATCTGGAAAAATCGCTGACAGGCCTTTTTCTCACCATAACGATAGGCAAGAAACACAGTCAATGCTAATAAGGTAAATAGACTTCCATACCAAAGAAGGTCAAACTGGGGTGGCTCCGTCGGCTGCGTACTAAATAAAGCTTCCCAAAAATTCATGTAACTTTCCTCATTTTCATATAAGCCAATCTCTTACTGATTTTTATAGAGCCTAGCTTACATTTATTTCTTATAATTTCGTGTAAAAGAAACTGTCGATCTTAATATAAAACAAAGCTTCTAATCGACATATTGTTCCCGCTCACCCTGATAGACCTGCCATAGAATTTCCATTTGTTCTTGGGTTATTCGTTTTTCAGATAGGGGTGGGAGATTCTTGATATCAAAAAATTCAAGTTCTGCAATTTCTTGATTTTCTTGAAATTGTCCATCCAATAACTGACAGTCAAAGACGAACTTGGCATACTGTTTGTTCTGAAGTTGAAAGCGATTGGTATCAAAAACCGCTAATAAAGAGCCTACTTCTGCCGAAAAGCCTGTTTCTTCCTGAACTTCTTTTCGGATATTTTCCTTAGGCGAATAACCTACTTCACCAAAGCCACCAGGTAATGCCCAAGTATCCTCTCCTTGCCCTCTAACCAGGCAAACCTTCTGATTTTGAACAATCCATGCCCTTACATCCATCAAGGGAGTTGCATAGCTACCTGACGGCTGAAAAATTGCAGTCAATTCCTCTTGATCAAGCTCTGTTTGGTCCTGCAAGACACTCCATAAAATCTGACGTAAATCCTCATAACGTTCACGGTCAAAGGGGTCCTTTGTATAGGTCAAACCAGTATCAGTGATAGCTAACATTCTCTGAATAGCTTTGGCGAAATCAGTTGTGCTCATTTTCTAGGCCTTCTACTAGCTTGGCTAGATTCATAGAGTTCGAACCTTTAAGCAGAATCTGGTCATGTGCGCCAAGACTTTCCTTGACCCGCTTAACCATAGCTTCAAACTGGTCTTCCTCAGCTGTTTTCTTGAAATAGTAAACATGGCCGATTGGGAACATTTGACTGGCTAGTTGAGCCAATTCCGCAATGTCTTCACCGTAGAAAATAACGGTATCAAGGACATCGGGTGTAATGCTCAAAATCATCTGATTGTGGAGTTGAACAGACTGTTCTCCAAGTTCTTTCATGTCCGCCAGAACTGCGATTTTCTTACCACCTTCATTAGCTGGGATGGCAGAGAAAGTCTCTAAAATCAACTTCATGGCAGTTGGATTGGCATTGTAGACATCTGACAAGATATCTGCTCCATTGGCAGCTTTTTTCCACTCGGTACGATTGCGGGTCAATTCTAGGTTTTGGAAGGCTTGACCAATCTGCTCCTCAGTCACTCCTTCTTGAAGAGCTACATAAGATGCAATCATAGCATTGGTCGCATTATACTTACCAGTTACTGGCAAGTCGAGAGCCTGCTCCAAGAAATTAGCCTTGAAAGTCAAGCTATCCTTACGCTCAATCAAATCTGTAATTTCTAGTTCTGCACCTGGACCAAAACGAACTACTTTTTGGTCAGCAGGTAGATAATCTTCTACAATTGGATCAGCCGGTGCCAAAAGTAAGCTACCTTTCTCCATACCATCAGCAATCTGTAATTTCCCTTTGGCAATCTCTGAACGGTCCTTGAAGAAGGCCAAATGAGCTTCTCCTACCAAGGTCACAATAGCTGTCTTTGGATGAGCGAGTTCAGATAAGAGATGGATGTCTCCTAGGTGATCCTGTCCCATTTCCAAGACTAACTTCTCAGTATCATCTGGCATATGAAGAACAGTGTAAGGGAGCCCAATCTCGTTATTGTAGTTCCCTTGCGTTTTGTAGGTTTTGTAGCTTGTAGAAAGTAAATGGGCCAACATATCCTTGGTAGTTGTTTTCCCATTTGAACCTGTAACAGCAAAGACATCGACACCTGTTTTTTGAAGGTAATAGGCCGCAAGTGCTTGGAAGGCTGTCAAGACATCATCTACTAAAATGTAAGGATGACCTACTACTTCTTTCTCTGATAAGGTTAAAGCTGCGCCATTTTCAAAAGCTGTCTCGATAAAGTCATGACCATCACGCGCCCCCTTGAGTGGCACAAATAGATCACCAAGTCCAATCAAACGACTATCAAACTCAGCCTTGACTAGCGGGCTATCCGCATAGCCTGTCACATCATTTTTTGCACCGACAACACGCGCAACTTCGTGAATCGTAAGTTTCATGTTTACTCCTTTAAAAAGGGGCAAGGAGTCCTTCCCCGCCCTTATGTCTGTCTTTACAATAGGTGCGCTTCACGCTTGACAAAACTTTCCTTAGCAAGATCAACCAAACGTTCAATTAATTCTGGATAGCTAATCCCCATATTGTCCCAAAGTAATGGATACATAGACCATTGGGTAAAGCCTGGCATGGTGTTAAGCTCGTTTAGGAAAACTTCTCCCTTATCTGTATAGAAAAAGTCACAACGTGAGAGACCAAGTCCACCAATAGCACGGAAGGCAGTTTCTGCATTTTGACGCATGACAGCTACCACGTCATCACTGATTTTGGCTGGGATGTCCATAGTAATCTTGTTATCGATATACTTGGCATCATAGTCATAAAAAGCTACGTCTTTGACAACTTCACCAGGTAGCGTGCTCTTAACATCATAGTTCCCTAAGAGACCAACTTCGATTTCACGTGCATTGACTCCTTGCTCTACCAAGACACGGCTATCGTACTTGAAGGCAAGTTCGAGAGCTTGATGGAGTTCTTCTTTATTTTCAGACTTAGAAATCCCTACACTAGAACCCATATTGGATGGTTTGGTAAAGACTGGGTAACTTAATTTTTCCTCAACTTCAGCAATCTTAGAAGTCAAGTCATCCCCTTCGACAATAGCTACGTAAGGGACTTGGGCAATCCCAGCAGACTCCAAAACACGCTTGGTAGTAATCTTATCCATGGCAAGGCTTGAAGATAGGATGTTACAGCCAACATAAGGCATTTTCAGAACTTCTAAGAAACCTTGAACAGAACCATCTTCTCCCATCGGTCCATGAAGAACTGGAAAGACAACTGCGCCTTCTTCATAGATAGCACTTGGAGCAATTTTCTTGTCCCAATCGATCGTTTCATTGGTCATGAGACGGTCTTCCTGCCCAGGAGTTTGGGTAAATTCTTGGGTTTTGATAAAATCACCAGACTGGCTGATAAAGAAAGTTTTTACCATGAAGCGATCATAGTTAACCGCACGCATGACACTCTCAGCTGACAAGACAGACACTTCACGTTCTGCACTGCGTCCACCATATAATAGAATAATTGTTTGTTTCATATGATTGTCCTATTTCTACTAGAATACTCGCCTTTTAGTATATCACATTTGTTTATTTTTTTAAACTTGAATAGCACAAAACAAGAAAAGAGACTGGAAGAAAAATGGTCCAGTCTCTGTGTTCTTAAAATTTTATACCTGCTAGCTAATTATTTAGCGATTTAACCTCCTAGACTAAAGCTCTGTACGATTTTCAATGGCTCTTAGGAGTGTTACTTCGTCCGCATATTCAATGTCTGCTCCGACTGCTAGACCTCGCGCTAGGCGCGTAACCTTAATTCCAGCAGGCTTAAGCAAACGAGAGAGATACATAGAAGTCGCTTCACCATCAGCTGTCGCATTGGTTGCCACGATGACCTCCGAAACCTCACTATCCATGAGACGAGTCATAAGACTCTTTAGATTGATGTCATCTGGGCTAATGCCATTCATTGGTGAAATCAAGCCGTGTAGGACATGATAGAGTCCGTGGTATTCTTGGATATTTTCCATAGCCGCTACATCTCGGCTATCCTCTAATACTAGGATTGTTGTCTGGTCACGACTAGGATCCGTACAGATTGAACATGGATCATCATCCGTTAAACGTCCGCAAATCGAACAATAGGTCAATTCTCGCTTAGCTGCAAGGAGATTTTTGGCAAACTCATTGACGTCATCATCAGGCATCCCAATGGTATAAAAGGCCAGTCGGGTAGCTGTCTTGATCCCGATACCTGGAAGTTTAGAATAGCTGTCAATCAGCTTGGCTATAGGTGTTGGGTAAAGCATGGCTTCCTTTCTAGTTCATTGGATGGTGTTGGTTGTAAAGATTGATAATATCGCGCGCAATAGATGGACCGACACCATTGGTTAGGTTAGTGTTATGCGGGAATACTACCGCAACCGCAATCTGAGGGTTATCTGTTGGCGCATAGGCCACGGCATTAGTATTGTTGGCTTTTTGACCACCATTGACGTAACTTTCGGCTGTACCAGTTTTTCCGCTGATAGAGACCGCTGCTCCATTTGAAAAGGCACGACCTGTCGTAAGGGCACTAGTCCCGTGCGATACCTGGTAAAATCCTTGTTGTAGGATGGACATGTCAGATTCGGAAATATTAATTTTATTCATTTCCGTGCTGTCATTTTGCTTAATGAGTTCTCCTAGTCCACCTTGTTCGTTATTATCGTAAATCCCCTCTACGATACGAGGAGCCAAGCGAACACCATTATTGGCAATAGTTGCTACATACTGAGCTAGCTGCATCGGCGTGTAGTTATCGAACTGTCCAAAGGCGTTATTTAGATAATTAGCCAAATCATAGTCTTTAGGGATAAATCCTGTTGACTCGTCTGGTAGGTCAATTCCTGTAGAAGCTCCCAGACCATATTCACCAAAGGTTGAACGTAATTTCGCCATAGCAGACTCAAGATTGCTGGTTCCTACTGTCATATTAGGCTGATAGGTTTGCCCCATAATCCCTAGAGCGGTTTGGACCATGTAGGTATTAGATGAGTATTCCAATGCCTCGACAGCTGTGATCGGGAAGGAACCGTAAGAAAGGGTGTACCACGAATTGATCGGTGCAGAACCTTGAAAGACGATTGGTTGATCTGTTAAAGTTTGATTGCCTGATAAAACACCATTTTCCCAACCTGAGCTGATGGTTGCCGCCTTAACGACAGATCCTGGAACAAAAACGTTGGTCACTGTACCTAGTGAATCTGGAGTCAATTCACCAGATTCCAGATTGTGCTTGATTCCTGACATAGCTAGAACAGCTCCTGTCTTAGGATTGAGGGCAACCGCATAGACACCTTCTGAATATTGGGCACCTCCGTTTGCAAGTTCAGAATTAAAATAGCTTTTCAGAAGGCTATCCACACTATCCTGGAAAGCCAAATCAATGGTCAGTTTGATATTTTTACCCTTGCTACCTTCCTCAATATTTTCTACACTTTCCATATCTCCATGTTTGTCGAGATGAATTTCCTTAACAGTACGTTTCCCTTGTAGGACTTCCTCATATTGTTTCTCAAGGTAAGAGGTCCCAACACGGTCATTGAGGGAATAACCTTTTTTAAGATAGGCGTCCACTTCCTCAGCTGGAAGACCTGATTTTTCACTGGAAACACTTCCCACTATAGAAGCAAGAGAGGTTTCAAGGACCTTGCGATCCCACGAGGTAGAGATGCTAATCCCAGGCAACTCTTTAGATGCAGAGGCGATTAGAGCGACTTGAGTATCACTTAAAGGATCTGTTTGGATATTGCCTGTTGCAAAATTTCCAACTGCATTGAGCTGACTAAAGAGATAGATTGCCTTCTTTTCATCCTCTGTATAATTAGTTTGGCTAGAGCTAACACTCTCAACAGCATTGTTATAAAGATCCGATTCAGAAAGTTGATTACCATCAGAATCAAAACGCTTATCTTTGGGTAGGGCCTCTACCGTTTTTTTATAGACAGCTGGGTCCGCTAGATAATAGTCAGCAATTTGACGTTCTGTCAAATCTGGAGAGGATACCGTCACATAAGTTAATAGTTTAGTAGAAATATCCTTTAAATCATTCGCTGTCATCTTATTGCTTCGTGTGAAAGCAACTACTTGTTTAACCGTATTCTCTACCAAAGGTTTTCCAGCTGCATCATAGATTTCTCCACGGGCAGAACCTGTTGTAACCCGCGTCTGGCTAGCAGATGCTAGCTTAGTTTCATAAAAATCCTTGTTCAAAACTTGCATATAGAGCAAGCGACCAATGATTGTCATGAAGAGCAAAATAACGATCGCAAACAATAAATTAAGCCGAGTCGGTATCGAATGGCTGTTGAATTTTCTCATACAAATCAGTCTCGTTTCTAATCAAAATCTCACTCTTCATTGTACCATAATTTGATGAGAAAATTATGGAAAAAGAAAAGACTTTTCCTTTTTATCCAAAAACAAAGCATCTATGGTATAATAGAAGTAAGCGCTATAGTATTTGCTGGATTTTTTATCAATAAAATTTGACAAATAGCTACAAAGGAGTCCCATGAACAAGCAAGACATCTCTACGATTATTGATCTTCACTTTGAAGAAATGACCGATTTAGAACAAGAGATTGCCCGCTATTTTTTGCAGGCAGATACCATTCATGATGACTTGTCTTCTCAGCAGGTCACTCAAAAACTTCATATTTCTCAGGCCGCTCTCACTCGCTTTGCCAAAAAATGTGGCTTTACGGGTTATCGAGAGTTCATTTTCAAATACCTACAACAAATTGACAACCTTTCAGTCCCACAGCAGGATATGAACCCCTTGACTCAACGAGTCTTGAGAAGTTATACAAATATCCGAGAGATGTCTCAAGAGTTGATCGATGATGACCAACTGGAGCGCATCGCTCAAATGATTGATCAATCAGAACGCGTCTATTTTTTCGGAACTGGAAGCTCTGGCCTAGTTGCACGTGAAATGAAATTGCGTTTCATGAGACTAGGAGTCGTCTGTGAGGCTTTGACAGATCCTGATGGATTTGCCTGGACGACCAGTATCATCGATGAAAAATGTTTAGTCTTTGGCTTCTCCCTGTCAGGAACAACTCCGTCCATCATTGATAGTCTACTTGACGCCCAAGATATGGGGGCTAAAACCGTTCTCTTTACAAGTGTGCCTAGCAAGGAAACCCAAGCCTTTACGGAAACTGTATTAGTAGCAAATCAGAGTCAGGCTTCTTACATCCAGAGAATCTCTGCCCAACTTCCGATGTTGATTTTAATCGACTTACTCTATGCCTACTTCTTAGAAATTGACCGCGAAAGCAAAGAAAAAATCTTTAATAGCTTTTGGGAAAACAATAAACTAAATGGCTATCGTAGAAATAGAAGAACAAAATAATCCTACACAACTGGACTACTTCCTATTTAGTAGTCCATAAAGAAAATATTACCAATGGTCTTATCACTTCTTTAAAGAGGGATAAGGCCTTATTTTTTCTTAAGAGCCTCCCTCAACCGTTAATTAGAACTGCCTTTCAATATCGTTTGTAACAAGGAGCATTCCCATCAAATCATGAGATAAGTAGACTCTATAATTTCTACAGCTTCTTTACTAACTGTAGGAATTATGGAGTTTTTTGACAATAGACAAAATAGCTCAACAGTAAAATAGAAAAGCACCACAAAAGCTATTAAGCATACAATAGAATTGCCTAATCAAACATCAAGAAGTTACTTGTTTTTGAATCACAGACTATAAAGAAATACATGTGCTACTCAGTTACACTTCCCTTTTATGAATTCCTTCCCAAGATAAGAAGATCAAAGAGATTTATCAAAAGCCCAGCTTTCCCTCTCCTTGAGTAAGTTAAAATCATCGCCTTCCTTCATATTTCTATGACTAAGAATATAGGCAAACCCTCGTAATCGATTCACCTATCGTAAGGCAGCTTTATCAAATATCAGCGTTCATTTGCTAAAAAGCAACTCACTTCTAACAAACACTTTCTTTTAGATTTTACTTCTGTTGTGATTTTATCTACAACTCTATCCAATAGAAGATTTTTTGTGCCTAATGAGTAAAAAAAACACCCCGAATCATGATATATCATAGATTCGGGATGACTTCATATCTTTTTATGAATCTTGTTACTAACTTTTCTTCTCATAGACTCTCAGCAGAGATTCTATTTTATAACTAGTCGAAAAAAGGGAACACATAGTTCCCCTTTTTCTATGACTTAAAACCGGCTCTGGTCGTCAATCGTAACTTGTTATTTTTAAGCAAATAACTTTACTCACTTAAGAAAGATGACTATTTTTCGTCTTCTTTTTTACGACGTCCAAGTGCTGCCAATCCTACAAGTCCTGCAACTACTCCGAGTACAGTTGATCCTGCAGATGTAGTTTCACCAGTATTTGGAAGTTGGCCTTTAGCTGATGTTGGCTCTACTGGTTTACCTGGTGTTGGATCTACAGGCTTACCTGGTGTTGGATTCACTGGCTTACCTGGTGTTGGATCCACCGGTTTACCTGGTGTTGGGTTCACTGGCTTACCTGGTGTTGGGTCCACTGGTTTACCTGGTGTTGGGTTCACTGGCTTACCTGGTGTTGGGTCCACTGGTTTA